>JAQIBK010000250.1 GCA_027859125.1 Actinomycetota bacterium
TCTCTGGACGCATCCTTGTACTTGGGCTCGGACTGTCCGGCAACGCTGCCGCCAGGTCATTGGCCTGCGACCTCGGATCGGACGGCGTTACAGCGATCACGGTCGTTGATTCGGATGACTCCGCCGCGTTGCGTGAACGCGCCGCAACGCTCCGTGAAATGGGGGTCGAAGTCCTGCTGGGGGTCCGAAGTGTCGAGGGTGACTTCGATGTCTGCGTCGCGAGTCCCGGTATTCCGCCACATTCGGATCTCATGCGTTCAGCAGCAGCAGTTTCCGGAGAGGTCATCTCTGAGATCGAGCTCGCGTTCCGTCGATCATGTTCGCCTTGGATCGCGGTCACAGGCACCAATGGAAAGACGACGGTCACAAGCCTGATCGATCATCTGTTGCGTTCTGCGATGATCCCCGCCGAGAGCGTGGGCAACATAGGTCGGCCGGCCATTCAGGTTGTCGACGCGGCCTCTTCTGGCACGGCGCTCGTCGCTGAGGTGTCCTCTTTCCAGCTCGCTGGTGTGGATCGGTTCCATCCGCGCGTGGCAGTTCTTCTGAACATCACACCCGATCATCTCGACTGGCATGGATCGATGGATGCCTATGCTCGTGACAAGGCGCAGGTGTTCGCGCGCATGACAGCCGACGACACGGCTGTTATAGATGTTGATGACCCCGGTTCAGCACCCTATGCCGACGAGATCGCCCGAGCGGGCGTACGGGTCGTTCGTGTGAGCAGGCAGGAGCTGGCTCCCGGTGGCGCATCTGTGCGCAACGGAATCCTTTGCGTTGCGCATGACGGCAACGTAGTTGAGCTTTGCGGTTCTGATGATCTCCAGATCCGAGGTGCTCACAACGTGAGCAACGCGCTTGCCGCCGCTGCAGCCGCAATCGCTTTTGGCGCGGCGCCAGACGCGGTCTCTGTTGCGCTGACCACATTCCGTCCGATTCCCCACAGGCTTGAGCCTGTTGGAGAGATCGACGGTGTCGAGTACTTCAATGACTCGAAAGCCACCAATCCTGACGCAGTTCTCAAGGCCTTGACAGCGTTCTCCGGGCGCCCGATCGTGCTGCTTCTCGGCGGTCGCAACAAGGGCAACGATTTTCACGGTGTCGCCCGGGCGTCGGCTGCATGCTGCAGATGTGTGATCGCATTCGGCGAGGCTCGACATGAGATCATCTCTGCGTTCTCTGAAGGAGACACCCCGGTGCGATCTGCGCCGAGTATGCGCGAAGCTCTGGGTCTTGCCCGAGCCTGCGCGCATTCAGGGGACGCTGTCGTTCTTTCGCCCGCCTGCGCTTCCTTTGACGAGTTCAAGGATTACACTGAGCGCGGTGACGTGTTTCGCGAGTCGGTTTCCAACATTGCTGGCCGAGCATCCGGCGGTGTTCTCTCATGACAAAGGCGAAGGGATATGCAGGGGGCCCAAAGGCCCGTTACATCCTTCTTGGCTCGGTAGCCTTCCTGATCCTGGGCGGGCTCATCATGATCTACTCCGCGGCTTCTGTTTCGGACTACGTCCATCAACAGGACAGCGCCTACCATTTCAAGATTCAACTTCAGTGGATCGGCATAGGCGTTGTTCTCATGTATCTCGCAAGTCGATTCGACTACCGTAAGTTCCGTTCGCTGGCTTGGCCCATCTGGATCGCCTCTTGCGTGGCACTGGTCGGAGTGCTGCTTGTCGGTGTGTCACGAGGTGGCGCTCAACGGTGGATCACGATCGGTGGCAGAAACATTCAGCCGTCCGAGTACGCCAAGGTGGCCTGCGTGCTGGTTGCTGCACATCTTCTGGCCAATCATCCAATGCGCACCAGGGACCCGAAGGGCTTCTGGCTCAGGTTGGTCGGTTCGGTCGGTGTCGTCGCTGTTCTCGTCTACATGCAACCCGATTTGGGCACGACGGTGTCCATCGTGGCCGCATGGGGAGTAGTACTGATACTCGGAGGGATTCGCTGGAGCCATCTCTTCGCAGCGGGCGGTATCGGCGGGACCATGGTCATCGCTGCCGCACTGTTGGCGGATTACCGTATTGCGCGCGTTACCGGGTTCTTGGATCCTTGGTCGGACCCCCAGGGCTCCACGTACCAGATCGTGCAGTCCATGCTCGCTTTTGGCTCAGGCGGGTTGACCGGTGTCGGGCTAGGTATGTCCCGGCAGAAGTTCTTTTATCTGCCGGCTGCTCACACTGACTTCATCTTCGCCATCATCGGCGAGGAGTTCGGGTTGATCGGTACTCTCTTGACCGTCGCGGCGTTCGTGCTCTTCACGTACGCGGGCTTCAGGATAGCTCTGAACACCCGGGACTCTTTCGGACGTCTGGTGGCAGGCGGACTCACGGCTATGATCTCGATCCAGGCGATCATGAACATGGCTGCTGTTACAAGTCTCATGCCGGTTACAGGCATACCGTTGCCACTTGTGAGCTTCGGCGGATCTTCGATGACCTTCACCATGGCCTGCATCGGTGTCATCCTGTCAGTATCGACATATGGTGCCAAGGGCGCGTCCCGCGCCGTTGGCTCAGACAAGGAGCGAATCGGTGCGGGTACTGTTGAGCGGAGGCGGAACAGCCGGTCACATCTATCCGGCATTGACGGTGGCCGAAAGGCTTCGCGACGCCGGGCATGATATCGAGTTCGTGGGTACGCCCAAAGGACTAGAGGCGCGCATCGTGCCCGAGGCTGACGTCGAATTCCATGCATTGCCTTCGCGCGGCTTCGACCGTTCCCGTCCTTGGACGCTGTTGACATCGAGCCTCATTGCGATCGTCTCGATGTTTCGGGCAGTGCGTCTCGTCCGTCGAATGAGTGCTGACGTGGTTATGGGATTCGGTGGCTACGTCTCAATCCCGGTTGGCTTGGCGGCGGTTCTCACCGGCACGCCCCTCGCTCTCCATGAGCAGAACAGCGTGCCAGGTCTGGCCAACAAGCTGCTGTCGCGATGGGCCAAGGTCGTTGGGGTCACGTACGAGGACTCAGCCAAGTATCTTGCTCATCCTGATCGCGTTCGCATTACGGGGAACCCTGTGCGCGAGGCTGTTCTGGGCGCCGACAGCTTGCGGGGCCGCGTGACCCTCGGTCTGCCCGAGGACGTTCTCGTGATGCTCGTGTTCGGAGGCAGTAGGGGCGCACGACATCTGAATCAGGTGACCGTCGAACTCGTCGACGCATGGAATGCGATCGAGGATCTCCATGTAGTTCATGTCGCTGGGCGAGGAGAGGCCGCCTCGGTGCTGGCCGCTCTCGACACAGCGGGTGGAGACCGTGGCCGCTATCATGTTGTCGACTACATCGACGACATGGGATCGGCCATTGCGGCCGCCGATCTGGTGGTATCCAGAGCGGGCGCCACTTCGCTCGCGGAATTGACCGCGTTGGGCAAGCCTGCGGTACTCGTGCCGTATCCATACGCAACGGACGACCACCAGACGCTGAATGCTCGCACCGTTGTTGATGCGGGGGGAGCAGTGCTTGTGAGTGATGCCGATCTTGATTCACAACGGTTCGTTGACGAGTGTGTGCGCTTGCTCAGAGATGGTGAGGCGCGTGCTACCATGTCTGCCGCGTCCAAGGCGCTCGGGAGGCCGGATGCCGCTTCCGCTGTCGCGGAGTTGGCGCGCTTCTGCATGAACGATTCTTCCGCTGATGGCGGTTCAATGGAGGTTACTCGGTGAGCAACAGAGTCCATGCGCACTTCATAGGTATCGGGGGTGCCGGCATGAGCGGGATAGCCCGCGTGCTGCACGACCGAGGAGTCTCCGTCACGGGATCCGATCTGAAGGGTTCACGCTACTCCCAAGGTCTTGAGACGATCGGTGTTCCTGTCTTCATCGGCCACGATGAGGCCAACCTCGGGAATCCTGAGATCGTGGTGATCTCATCGGCCATTCCTGAGAAGAACCCTGAGTTGGCGGCGGCACGTGAGCGCGGTATCCCGGTATGGCCTCGGGCCGAGATGCTCGCCCATCTTGCGGGCGATCTGGCGACAGTCGCTGTCGCGGGAACGCATGGCAAGACCACGACCAGCTCCATGGTCGCAATAATGCTCGACAATATGAAACTCGACCCCACCTTTCTGATCGGTGGGGAAGTGGATGGGTTCGACACCAACGCAAGATGCGGAATCGGGCCCCACTATGTGGTGGAGGCCGATGAGTCCGACGGTTCATTCGTGTTCCTCACCCCCAGTGTCGCTGTGGTGACCAACATAGAGGCGGATCATCTCGATCACTACGCATCTCTCGCAGACGTCGAGCGGACATTCGAGCAGTTCATCTCCCGGATTCCCGACGATGGCGTGCTCGTGGCGTGGGCCAACGACGAACGTCTGATGGAGATCGCCACCGACAGCGCGGCGCGGGTCATCAGCTACGGTTGCGCGGAGAGTGCGGACATCCGTTGCCATTCTCTGGTCCGAGAGGGGAAGGGGCACCGGTTCAAAGTGACCCTTCCGTGTGGCGATGAGGTCGCATGCAGAATAGGCGTCCCGGGCGAGCACAACGTCTGGAACGCAACTGCAGCGCTGGCCACCGCGTATGCGCTCGATCTTGATGTTGAGGCTGCTGCTGTTGCCCTCGATTGCTTCACGGGTGTCAGGCGTCGCTTCGACCACGTCGGCACGATTCAGGGCGTTACGGTCGTTGATGACTACGCTCACCACCCCACTGAGATCCGCGCAACTCTCGCCGCTGCCCAGGCAACGGATCACGATCGTGTATGGGTCGTGTTCCAGCCGCATCGCTACAGCCGCACAGAGGCACTGAGCGGGGATTTCGGGCAGGCGTTCGCCGACGCGGATCGCGTCGTGCTAATGGATGTGTATGGTGCTGGAGAGACGCCTGTACCGGGTGTTTCCGGCAAGACGCTCGTCGATGCGATCCTGCATCATGATCCTCGCTCTCGAGTGGCATATCTGCCGCACCGCGCCGAGCTCACGCCCTATCTTGCGACAGAGCTTCGCTCCGGCGACCTTGTCATGACCATGGGCGCAGGCGATGTCACCGCCTTGGGGCCTGAGATCGTCAGGGAGATCGATATGCGTTCCCAAGTTGTACGCTCATGACACTGTCAGGGGCCCATAGGGCTCTTGTTCCTGCACTGATCGGTGAAGTGCGCCGTAATGAGCCTATGGCGCGTCACACGACATATCGTGTCGGCGGGCCTGCAGCGCTTCACGTGACCTGTGACACCGTCTCCGATCTCTCATCGGCGGTTCACATACTCAATGCCGAGGAGATACCGTGGGTCGTGTTGGGCAAGGGCAGCAACATTCTCGTCGCTGACCAGGGGTATGAGGGCGCGGTCATCGTTCTGGGCCGCGAGTTCAAGGAACAGGAGACGAGCGACGATCTCATCCGTGCTGGTGCTGCCACAATACTGGCCGGTGTGGTCAATGACGCTTTCACGCACGGCTTCTCTGGCTATGAGTTCCTCGTGGGCATCCCCGGAACGGTCGGTGGGGCACTGGCAATGAATGCTGGGGCTAGAGAGGGTTGGATCGGCGATGTCGTGGAGTCGGTCACGCTCTACGTTCCAGGTGAGGGTTTGGTCGCGGTTCGCGGTGAGGACATCGAGTGGGGATATCGCGACAGTGGCTTGTCCGCTCGCGGTATCATCGTCGAGAGTACTCTGCGTGCTCTAACAGGTGACAAGGATGCGATCCGCGCGACGATGGAAGAGAGTTTCCGACGTCGAAAGGAGACGCAGCCGGTTGGGCAGCCATGCGCGGGCAGTGTGTTCGTGAACCCGGACGGTGTCTCCGCTGGTCGCTTGATCGAGAGTGCCGGGCTGAAAGGCACTCGTGTTGGAGGTGCCGTCGTTTCTGCCCGGCACGCGAACTTCATCGTCAACGAGGGCGGAGCGAAGGCAAGTGACGTTTTCGATCTCATACGATTCGTACAGGACAGGGTGAACGACCTCAATGGCATCGAGCTCCGAACGGAGATCAAGTTCCTCGGCTCGTTCGAGTAGCGGTCGTAGACGTGTCGTCATTGCGGGAGACCGCACCCGAGACGCCCAGAACGGCAAAGCTCGATTCGATGCCGAGGCATCCAAGAGTCAGCGCGCGAAGAACGGAACATCGTCTCGTGGTGCCAAGCCTCGTCCCTCGACCGCCGGAGGCAGGGCGTCGAGTGTCAAGCGTTTGGAGCGCGAACGGCGACTCAGGGCGCAGCGCTTGCGAGCGAGACTCATCGCGGCTGCCGCGATGGCCGTGATCGTCTTGACTATCGTAGGAATAGTCTCGCTCTATCAGTCCTCCGTATTTGAGATCGTCAAGGTGGACGTCGTTGGCAACGAGGGTCTGTCGGATGACGAGGTCCTCGCAGTGGTTTCCCTGCCGACAGGTTCCACACTGCTTCGCTATCCGGGAGATGAGATCAAGGACCGCCTGGAGAATGACCCTTGGATCGAGTCGGCGGTGCTCTCGCGCGACTTCCCGGACGTACTCCGGGTTCGTATCACGGAGAGGACGCCGGTGGCTCTGGTGGATGCGGGGGGAGTTTCCCTTTGGCTGATAGATGCCAGCGGAGTGATCCTTGAGCAGCACACTCCAGACGCAACCTTGACGGTCACTGTGGTACGCGACGTCGAGGGTCTTGACCCGATCCCAGGAAGGAAGACCCTGTCAGAGCCCCTGCTGAATGCGATCGATGTTCTGGAGGGACTCAGCCCCGAACTGCGAAGCATGGTTCGGGCGATTTCTGCGCCCTCGATAGACAAGACCTCTCTCATTACACACGAGGACATTGAGATATTCATCGGTTCTGTCGATGATCTGGACAAGAAGGATCGCGTTGCGCGCCAGATACTGGAAGAGCAGGCCGGTGACGTGGTCTACATCAACGTTCGAACTGTGGACCGACCGACATGGCGCGGTCTCGGTGACGAGTAGCGACGGGGCAGGTGAGCCAATTGGCGCTTAAGCGCAACGGAGTAGTGGTGGCCCTGCTCGTCGCTTGCGCGATGGCGGCGGCACTTGTTTCTGCGGCCTCTGCGACCGCACTGGATGTGAGGTCCAACACCCGTGATCATCTGGTGGCTGCCGATCTCACTGTCACGCTCGCTTCGGAGGACCCGACGGGCACGGTCTTGATCATCGTTGATGGCGCTGTTCGGTCTGCGACGCAGGCTCTGCCTGGGCAGGTGGTGTCTCTTGAGAACGTTGATATGCCGTCAGGCTCGCACAATGTTGTGGCGGCCCTCAGGACCACAGAGGGACTAAGCTACTCAGATCCGTTGAGACTTGCCATATGGGATGCTCCTATGCCCCCGGTGATGGTCACACCCGCAGGCTACTCAGGTGCCACAGTCCCCGTGGCCGTGAAGGTCGGCATGGGCACATCGACCCTCTCGCTTCGGGTGGACGGGAAGCTCATCGTTGATCGAGCGGTCGCCCCTGGATCGCTCGCCTCCATGGGCATTGCAGAGTTGGGACCGGGGTTGCACACGTTCGAGTTCGTAGCCAGCAATCCGGTAGCCCAGACCAAAGCAACCTTCCAAGTCAGGCGTCTCGACTATCCCTGGCCCACATGCATTGTGATCGACAAGTCCGATTTCAGGCTCTACTGGATACGCGACGGTGTCCTTGCGGAGTCCTACCCAGTTGCGATAGGCAAGGCCCACACGCCAACACCGACGCGGGTGTGGCGCATTGACGCCAAGTACATGACCGATCCTGTCGGAGTGTATGGACCCAGGAAGATGCGCCTATTCCAGCAAACATCGTGGGGCTACTCGTTCACGGCGTATGGAATACACGGAACGAACGAGCCCTGGGTTATCGGAACCATGGCGTCACATGGGTGCATTCGCCTGAACAACAGCGATATCCTCGATCTGTTTCCGCAGGTACCGCTTGGTATCATGTGTCTCACACGCGAGTAGGCGATGTGCGTTTCGGCTCACTCCGGGCTTGGTATCTGGACGCTCGTACACACTTGTTGCAAATCACTTGCATCTCGGATAAGGTTTGTGCGAAGATTTACCGTTGCTCCACTACTTTAACCGTAAACCTGAGGTTTAGTCTTCGGTGCGGGGTCGACTGAGAGGTCGACGCGAACGGGGAGGAATCATGCTCGATACGGGTGCGAACTACCTAGCGGTCATCAAGGTCGTCGGAATCGGCGGCGGTGGGACCAATGCTGTCAATCGCATGGTAGAGGCTGGAGTCAAGGGCGTTGAGTTCATAGCCGTGAACACCGACGCTCAAGCGTTGCTGATGTCGGACGCTGACTACAAGGTTCACGTGGGCGTCAGTCTCACCAAAGGTCTGGGAGCCGGTGCCGATCCTGATGTAGGGCTTGAGGCCGCCGAGGAGAATCGCAATGAGATCAAGGAAGCACTTCAAGGTGCCGACATGGTCTTCATCACTGCTGGTGAAGGTGGCGGCACGGGCACCGGCGCAGCACCGATCATCGCCGAGATAGCCAAAGATGAGATAGGTGCCCTCACTGTTGGCGTTGTCACGCGTCCATTCTCGTTCGAGGGTCGCAAGCGTGCGCTTCAGGCCGACGACGGCATCAAGCGTCTTCGCGAAGTCGTCGACACGTTGATCGTGATCCCCAACGATCGACTCCTTCAGGTCGCCGAGAAGAAGACGTCGATACTCGACGCATTCCGAATTGCGGATGACATCCTCCGTCAGGGCACGCAGGGTATCACCGACCTCATCACGGTGCCCGGTCTGATCAACTTGGACTTCGCCGACGTGCGAACGGTGATGCAGGACGCAGGTTCTGCGCTGATGGGAATCGGCATCGCTGCTGGGGACAATCGAGCACATGACGCAGCCACGGCTGCGATTTCGAGCCCGCTGCTCGAGTCGAGCATCGAGGGCGCACAAGGTGTCCTTCTCTCGATCGCCGGGGGTTCGGATCTCGGGCTCTTCGAAGTCAACGAGGCCGCTGAGGTCGTAGCGACGTCGGCCCACCAGGACGCCAACAT
>JAQIBK010000133.1 GCA_027859125.1 Actinomycetota bacterium
AGCCGCGCTCATGTCCGGATGGGTCGCATCGAAGGCCCTGCGCCCGCTTCGGCAGATGGCAGAGACGGCAACTCGCGTGAGCACTTCCTCCCTTTACGAGAGGATCGACTACGACGGTCCCGCCGACGAGCTGGGAGTTCTGGCCGACGCCCTCGACTCGATGCTGGATCGGCTCGAAGGCTCCTTTGGTGAGCAGAAACGCTTCGTCGCCGACGCATCTCACGAGCTGCGCACGCCGCTGACCATCATCTCTGGACATTTGGAAGCAGCGGAGCACCAGACCGACGCGGAAGAACATGCTGACTCGCTCCGCATAGCACTCGACGAAGTCGCCAGCATGTCACGGCTGGTCGAGGATCTTCTTGCGCTCGCACGGCTCGACGCCGGTCCACCGCGTCCCTTCCAGCCCCTGCACGTACCAACACTGGCCGAGGAGATCGCCCATCGGGCGAACTCCATCGGCTCGCGTTCCGTGGACGTCACCTGCGGTGGAGACATGTGGATCATGGGCGACCCGGAGTTGCTGGAGCGTGCGGTCATGAACCTGATCACGAACGCATTCCAGCACACACCTTCGTCGGCAGCCGTTGCATTGACATGCAAGAGCCAGGGAAGCCGTTCGCTGATCCAAGTCATGGACAACGGATCGGGCATCGCGGACGAGGATCTGCCACGGCTGTTCGACAGATTCTATCGAGCGAGCAACTCGCGCCGCACCGGAGCCGAGGGCGCTGGCCTGGGACTGGCGATCGTGAAACGATTGGTGGACCTGCACGGCGGGACAGTCGAAGTTGAGAACGGCGAACGAGGCGGAGTCACCTTCACGATCTCGTTATCGACGATCGCTCCGCCAGAGTGAACCAGCCTTTCCATGGGGCCTGAGTCGAACTGACCTGCTCAGCCCCGGCGAAGCACCCGAACATCGCCATCACGCCTGGTCAATCCCTGAGCGTCGAAGTACTCCAGGATCGGCATCACGTATTTGCGGCTGGTGCCCAGCAAGTCGCGAGCATCCTTGGCCAGCATCTCGCCGTTGGCACGAAGATGAGTTTCTATCTTCTCGCGGGCTGCACTCATTGCGGCGGCATCGAAGTGCAGCTCAGGTCCCAATCGAACAACGGTGCTCTCGGCCACAAGTCGAGTGTGGACTTTGCGGGCTACTCCCACGTCCACGCCGGCCTCCTCGGCAAGTGCGGTGACACCGGAGGGCGACAGGCCCTGAGAGATGAGAATGGACCCGAGTGCCGCCAGAGCAGTCTCCTCCTCGGCAAGTGCAGAGACGGCCGCCTTGGGGTGACGCACGGAGCCGCCACCCAGCGCTGCCGTTCCCGCATCGACAGCGAGCGAAAGCAACGCGTCGAAGACCTTTGCGTCGAGCCTACGGTCGATCCGGTCACGCAACGCTGCTGCGGCGATGCCGGTGGCCTTGGGGCTCTCTTGATGGAACGCGAGAAGCTCCGCCTCGATGCGGTTGAGCAGACCTGCCTGCGCCTCGGTGGTCACGAAGTATGTCTCACTGCCGACCTTGAAGCGTTCGAGTTTGGCACGGTTGAGCTCGTCGGCCACCTGCGAACGCTGCACACCCAGAGCCGCTGCCGTCTGAAGGGACGACATGGGCAGGCCCCTTGCAGCGAGCAGGCCCACTGATGCAGCAGAGAGATCGTGCGCCACGAGAGCGTCGAGCAACTCGCGTTCGTGCTCTTTCAGTTTTGTGCGACGAGGCGGCAGAGCGTCCAGAACGCTCCCTCCGCCGATCGTGTACACCGGCGAGTACGAGCGGATGATGAAACGGTCTTCGTATCGCGGCGACAGCGGCTCCTCGAGCCTGATCTGCGCGAGAGCGGACTGTCCAGGTGCGAGCGTCGCGTCATCCATGAGCAGCACGCGGCCCAGGACTTCGCGCGTCCCGTGGTGCACGTGCACGCGGGCTCCCGACTCGAGAACCTTCTCATCGCCGGCCCCCAAGTACGTCACTCGCGCGTCGAAGCGATCCGAGACGGTGAGCGTGTCGGGCGCTGCAATGATGTCGCCTCGGCTTATCTCGCTCTTTTCCACCCCGGCGATGTTGAGGGCGACTCGTTGCCCTGCATGGGCCTCGTCCACACTCTCTGAGTGGACCTGGACACCTCTGATTCGCGCCCGAGTGCCGCCCGGCATGATCTCGACCGAGTCATCCCTGTGCGCCGTGCCGGACCACATGGTGCCTGTCACCACGGTGCCGGCGCCCGAGATCGTGAACACTCGGTCGACGGGAAGCCTCATGGACAGTGAGGCCTGGCGTGATGGCGTCTCACCCGACATACGATCGAGAACCTCGACCAGCTCAGGCAGGCCTGTCCCGCTCTTGGAGGACACGTTGACCAGGGGTGCGCCCTCGATGCTCGTGCCCACCAGCAGATTGGCGACATCATCTCGAACGAGCTCGATCCAGTCCTCGTCGACCAGATCGGCCTTCGTGATGGCCACGATGCCCCTGGATATGCCGAGGAGATCGATGATGGCGAGGTGTTCTCTGGTCTGCGGCATCACGCCGTCGTCCGCCGCGATGACGAGCAGCACCACGTCGATGCCGGTCGCACCAGCGACCATCTGGCGAACGAACTTCTCGTGACCGGGGACGTCGACGACCCCTATGCTGCGCCCGCTTGGCAGATCGAGCTGTGCGAACCCGAGTTCGATGGTGATGCCGCGAGCCTTCTCCTCGGCGAGGCGATCCGGGTCGGTACCGGTGAGGGCCTTGATGAGTGATGACTTGCCGTGGTCGATATGACCGGCAGTCCCGAGTACAAGCGACGGCATGAGGCCCTACGCTCCCCCGCCCAGGATCGCAGCGATGCGATCGATGACTGCGTTCTCCTCGGCCGACTGCAGTGTTCGCAGGTCGAACAGCAGGCGGCCCTCCTTTATGCGGGCCACGATGGTGGGCTCGCCCAGGCGCAGGCGCTTCTCGAACTCGAACTCGCTGATGCATCGCGGCGACACGGAAACGACCGCGGATGGGATGTCGGCCATGGGAAGCGCCCCTCCACCGGCACGGCCGACGTCGTCGGCAACGCCGATATCGGCCACGTCACCGCACGCCCCGCGCAGACGGTCCGCCATGGCCTCGGCCCGTGCGCGGATCTGGGCAACGGGCGTGGAGAGCATGCGGAGCGTGGGTATCTCGGCGAGCGCACGATCCTCGTCGAGGTAGGTGCGGAGCGTGACCTCGAGCGCGGCGAGCGTCATCTTGTCGAGACGCAGGACACGCGCGAGAGGGTGCTTCTTGAGGCGATCGATGATGTCCTTGCGGCCCAGCAGGAGGCCAGCCTGCGGCCCGCCCAGGAGTTTGTCGCCCGAGCAAGACACGAGGTGTGCGCCCGCCGCGATCGATTCGCCGACCGTGGGCTCGTACGGCAGTCCCCAGCGGCGCAGGTCGACGAGCACGCCGGAGCCCTGGTCCTCGTAGATCGGCACGCCGGTGCGATCACCCAGTTCGACGAGCTCTGCCACACCTATCTCCTGAGTGAAACCGATCACGCGGAAGTTGCTCGAGTGGACCTTGAGCAGGAGGCCGGTGCGCTCGGTGATGGCGTTCTCGTAGTCGCAGAGGTGCGTCTTGTTGGTGGTGCCGACCTCGACCATGGTGGCGCCGGACTCGGCCATGATGTCCGGCACGCGGAAGGAGCCGCCGATCTCGACGAGCTGGCCGCGACTCACGATCGCTTCCTTGCCCCGCGAGAGCGCCGAGATCGCCATCATGACCGCCGAGGCGTTGTTGTTGACCGCGATCGCAGCTTCCGCGCCGGTCAGCCGACACAACATTTCCTCGCAGTGCACGTGACGGGAGCCACGCTCCCCGCTCACGACGTCATATTCGAGAGTGGAATAGCCGCCTGCGACCTCTGCGACCGCTGCGACAGCACGCTCGGAGAGCAGCGAACGCCCCAGGTTGGTGTGCACGATGATCCCGGTCGCATTGATCACGCCGTGCAGTGAGCGCTTGGACGCCACAGTCACGCGTGTGCGCACGTCGGCCAGGAAGGTGTCGGTGTCATATACGCTGTCATCGCTACCCAGAATGCGAGTGCGGACGGCATCCGTGGCATCGCGCACAGCATCGAGCACGATAGCGCGGGGATTGGCCGCAACCAGCTCGGCGATCTCAGGGCGCGCGAGCACCTCGTCGGTCTTGGGAAGCTGGCGGAGTCTGGTCTGTTTATCCATGCGGATAGTGTACCCGAGAGAACCGACAGGGCACTGCATCACAGGGACTAGGAGATCGTCACGATCTCGTCGGGTGCCAGAAATGCGGCGACCCCTTCGTTCATCGTCCCGACCCCACCGATCACAAGGGCGTTCTCAAGCCCCAGGAACTCAAGGCATGCCCCACAGACTTTGACCGCGACGCCCTTGTCGGCGAGCAACCTGAGATCATCGAGAACCTCTGAACCTTCGCAAGCGAGACGCACTGCCTCGTTCATGAGCATGACTGTGGAGGGGGTCTCATCCGCACGCGCGAGCGAACGCATGAAGTTGCGTGCGAGCTGTTTCCCGAGTTCGCCCCCACCGATGCTGTCGGTCGTGATCAAGAATCGCTTGGACATGATGATCTCCTGTCTGTCACTCCTCTAGGGAAGGATCGTCACCGTTCCCGCACTGCCGACCACTGCACGTCCGATGACGCACGCTTCTTCGCCACGGCGCTCCAGCGCGCCCAGAAGATCATCGACCTTCGTGGGGTGGATCGCCATCAGCAGCCCTCCGCTCGTCTGGGGGTCCGCGAGCACGCCACGCCAGGTTTCATCGGCAGGGCCCCAATCCACAACTGACTCCATCGCGTCGATCACATCTGCGGTACGGCCGGGACGAACACCTGCTGCGCTGTACTCCAGAACGCCTTCAAAGACCGGCACTCCACCCAGATTCAGTTCGGCGGCAAGTCCACTGCCATTCATCATCTCGTGCAAATGGCCGATGAGGCCGAATCCTGTCACATCGGTCCCGGCACTGACTCCGACCTCGACCATCGCCTCGGCGGCTGCCTTGTTCAGATGAGCCATCGACTCGATAACCCGCGAAAGAGTCTCTTCGGTCTCCAGGCCGCGCTTGAGAGCGGTGTTCAATATGCCGACACCGATGCGCTTGGTCAGAACCAGAACGTCGCCCGGTCGGGCGCCGATGTTACGCACTACGGCAGCAGGATCCGCCACACCCATGACTGACAGCCCGTACTTGGGCTCTTTGTCATCGATGGTGTGACCCCCGACCACGACGCAACCCGCCAGTGCGCACACATCCGCACCACCACGAAGGACCTCGGACACGACCGATGCATCCATGCTGCAGGGGAACGCCAGGAGATTCATGGCGGTCAGAGGTCGGCCTCCCATGGCATACACGTCGGACAGAGAGTTGGCCGCCGTGATCCGTCCGAAATCGTAGGGGTCATCGACCATGGGCGTGAAGAAGTCCACCGTGAGCAGTATCGCCTGATCGCCCATGAGATAGACCGCAGCGTCGTCCGAGGTCTCAAAGCCCACCATGAGCTGATCGGACGTACCCGGGTCCAGCTGATCGAGCACCGCTTTGAGGTCGCCCGGACCCCACTTCGCGGCTCAACCGGACTTTGTGGAGAGTTGTGTAAGTCGTACGGGCTCCATGCTGCCTCCAACTCAGGGCGCCAGGAACCCCGTGATCGCACGGGGAGAGTTCAGTATGCCTGATGGGTCCCATTTGAGAAAGCAATATCGCACGTCGAGCGCTCAGAGTCCTTGGATGTCCTCGTCGTCAGGGAATGCCGCGACGGGTCGACAGAAGTAGAATCCCTGTCCGTACCTCACGCCGATACTGCGAAGCGCGGCAAGCTCCTCGGTTGTCTCTATTCCCTCCGCGATCATGTGCACGTCCATCCGGTCGGCGAAACTGACCAAACAGCGGATCAACTGAAGGCGAACCGGATCGGCATCGCATCCACGCACGAGAGACAGATCGACCTTGAGCCACTCGGGATGGACTTCGGCGAGGCACTGCAGGGAACCATAACCTGCACCGGCGTCATCGACCGCAACACGGTAGCCCAGCGCGCGCAGGAACTCGAGAGTGGAGCGGATTGAGGAAAAATCCGTGATAGCGGATCGTTCCGTGATCTCCAGAACGATCCTACTCGGAGTGAGTTCCGATGTGAGCAGAGACGTGGACATGATCTCGCGCAGCTGCGGATCGGCCACCGCATCGGGTTCTATGTTCAGGAATAGCAGCCTGTCCGGAGCCCACCCGACGGCTGACTCCAGCGCGGTCTTGCGGCACAACCGCTCCAGACGAAGCACGAGGTCCGAGTCGTAGGCGACCTTGAAGAGCTTGTCGGGTCGCTCGAACTCGCTGCCTTCCGGGCCCCTCGTGAGCGCCTCGTAGCCGATGACCTTGCGCTCGACAAGGTCGACGATCGGCTGCATCAGCGTGTGGACGTCCTCGTTCTGGATGATCTCTTTGAGATGAGTCGCCCTCTCGAGGGCATCCGCCGCCTCGCGCGAGCCGGAATTCGCCAGCGCACGCTCCAGCCCGTCGTGAACGAGCCGCTCGAGTCGAACGTTGGGATCGGAATGAATCGTTGCTGCGCCCGCGTAGCAACCGAACTTGGAGAACAGTGCCGGATCGACCATGCCAACAAGGTCCTCGCGAATACTCTGCTCTACACGTCCGGTGATCTTGATGAGGTCCTCGGCTTGCATGGTCTCAGAGTCGCGGGGTGGGGACAGCACCACTACGAACGAGTTCCCGGAGATCATGAGCTCAGCGATGATGTCGGAGTCGCGCAATGCCGAACCCGTGATGCGTTCGAGTGACTCGGCCACCTCGCGCATGACAACATCGAAGACTTTCCAGCCGTATATCTCCTCGATCTTGGAGTAGCGGACCACATTGACAGCCAGCAGTGAGACCTCTCCCCGCTCCTCGAGAAGCATCTGGATACGGGGGAACAGCAAAGGCGCGGTCGGCAGACCCGTGACATTGTCGAACAGCAGGCGGCGAATCTCCGGGTGCTCCTCTAGCGCGCCTCTGAAATCGAGCCATGACTCAAGCAAGAAGTTGGTGCTATCCGATGCGCCGATTCTCATCACATGACCCCCGAGTCAGCTCTTTCGCAACCTAAGTCTAGCATCGGTCACAGGTTCGCAACCGACGGTGTCCGCAATCACACTTCAGTATTGAGACAGGCGGCTACGCATACACGACCCGCAACGATGCAGCGCCGTTGGGCTCGAGCGCGACGCCCAGTCCGACCGCCCCGATCTGAGATGGCGCTCCTCCTCTGACATCTGAGATCGTCGCGACCGCGCGGTCAAAGACCAGGTTGGCGGTTACTGCCACAGGCGAATGGTTGAGCAACAGGACGATGTCATCGCTTTCGCCGTTGTACAGCGCGATCTCGACCTCTGCCACATCGCACTCGATCTGCGCACCGCAACCTGCAGCGCTTGCGACAGCTCCGTACACGGTTCTCATCATGGCCTTGACCTCCGTGGGCGCCGCCCACGGATCTCCTTGAGCCAGAGCACGCTCCACAGGCATTGAAATGAACACGGCACGCCCCTGTCCATGCTGATTGGCGACCAGCATGGGATTGCCCTTGGAGTCGGTCGCCACGACAGTCCCGCCACCGTGACCCAACAGGGCGAAATGCGGAAGGGTGAGAGTGCTGTCGAACGGCTCAAGTGAGCCCAGAACATCTTGCTGGGCGACGCGGCACGTCAGCGACTCAACAGCACCGCCGTCCCCAAGGAACTCCACGCCGAACAACTCGCGAACTGCAGGATGAGCCTCTCCCCCGCCGTAGCTGTAAATGAGGGAGCCGCCTGACTGCACGAACGATGCAAGGCGCTCCCATGTCTCATCGGTCAGATTGAAGGCCGAAGGTACAACGAGCACGCTGAACGCGCCGAACTCATCCTCTTCGCGCGCAACCGACACTGGAAGCTGCGCCTCCTTGGCGAACATGTACGCCTCGAGGCACGCGCGTGGGTCGTACAGCCCTGCGAGGTTGGGCAGTGGTTCATATCGCTCGCCGGGTATGAGTACGGCTGTGCGCTCGGGCACCAGTGTGTATTCCTTGAAATCGACCCAGGCGGCTACCCGCGCGAACTTCTCGACCTCACTCATGACCGGCTTGTCCTCGCCGTCAATGTCGATCAGACCGACGAGGACCTCGAACGGGTCGCGGAAATACGGCTCGCGGCGTTCCGTGTCCAGATCGCGGTAGCGGCGCATGAGCACACCGGATGCACGGTTCATGAGGCCTGTGTAGAGCACCGTACGAACATGTGCCGACTCCTCGGCCACCGAATGGTCCAAAGAGAGCATGCCTATGTCGTCCATGATCACCGGCAGGTCGCGAGCCGCTGAATGCAACAGGAAGCCATCCAGATAGGTTGAGGGACCCGAGGTGATGGGGCCCTCGGAAGCGTAGGCGCGATAGGCGGCAGTCGCATGACTGACGGCGATCTCGCCCTTGTCGATCGCATTGCGAGGATCCACACCCGTGTGTCGGAACATCGTCTCAGGATCGACCGAGAACAGAATGGGTCGATCAGGGTCGACTTCTCGCACAGCTTCACGCATGGCGTCGACCCATGCCTCGAGCTGGAGCTTGGTCTCGAATCCCGACAGGAACGCCTCGTTGCCCAGATCCCATGCGAAGATCACCGGGTCGGAACGATAGCGGTTCACGATTCTCTGGATCAGCGACGTCTCACGTTGGAGCAGATACGGATCGGTGTGGGCATCGCGCTTCTTGCCCCAAGGGACCTCGAGGAGCTCGGCGAGGCGATCATCGGCGAAGAAAGTGACTATGAGCTGGAGTTTGTTCTCTCGGGCGGCGTCCATGATCTGGCCGAGGCGTGCCTCGGCATCCTCGGAGTACTGTCCGACCTGCGGCTCAAAGAGCTTCCAGGAGATGAAGATGCGAACGAACGACATCCGTGACTCGGCCATCGCGGCGAAGTCGCTCTCCATGACACGGTCATACCAGTCATCCCAACTCTGCGTCTCCGCCTGCAGAGGGTAGTAGTTCACCCCTATCGGGAACAACGGATTGCGCGCCGATGCGGTGCGCTTGCCCGGTGGCTCGGCCACCCTGGTGACTGGACGCTCGGGCGGTTGGGGCGGTTCCGCAGCCTTCTTCTTCTTTGGAGCGGGCTTCGCTTTGGCGGCTCGAGCTGCACGGGCAGCATCACGTCGTTCGCGAGCGTCCTTGTCACGGGTGGGCACTATGAGCTCCCTTCCGTGTACGAGTCGTAAAGATCCCAAAAGAGTCCCTGCCGACGAGTGTCATGGTAGGCAGCTCGTCGGATCTCCCACATGGCCTCGGCGTGACGGCCTTTCGTGAAGAACACGGCGGCAAGACCGAACCTCGCGCGAACGCACGTCGGGTCGAGACGAACTGCGGTCTGGTAGGCCTTCTCGGCCAGAGAGAACTTCTGGAGTCCCAAGAGCGCCTCTGCGTGGAGCACGTGCGGAATGGGCTCATCGGGAGATGACTTTGCGAGCGCGCCGAACACACGAGCAGCATGCTCGTTGAGACCCGGGCGCTTGGAGAAAGTGACCCCCAGGCAGTAGATGGCGGTACGAGTGCGCTTGTTGATCGAGAGAGCGCGCAGAGAGCACGCCATCGCCTCGTTGATCGCCTCTTGCTTGATGTAGAGATAGGCGGAGAGAGCGAGCGCGTCGGCATCGTCGTGGTCCTCATCGAAGATCCAGCGGATGACCTCGACCGCCGAGAAGAAATCCTCTTCGAACGCGAGCGCACCTGCGGCTTCGAGCCTGCTCTCGCGGTCCTCGGCGACGTCGTCGGGGTCGGGAGCGGGAGTGCCGTCATCGCAGATGCCGGCCAGCGAGAAGAAGAAGTCGTCCTGGCTGGGATCGAGCTCACCGGCTTTTCGGAAGCCAGGAAGCGCAGTTGCCACACCCTCCTTGCGCAGGGCGGCGATGGCCAGGTTGTACATGGCTCTCGCCTCGTGAGGATCCAACTCAAGAGCCTTGCGCCACGCATCGATCGCCTCTTCGTCGAACGCGGCGGCTGAGAACGCCTCGCCGAGCTGCACGTGGGCGGTCACAAGATCGGGGACGACCTCGGCGAGCTCATGCCAGACGAGGATGGACTGATCCCACATCCCTCCTCGGCGGTCATATGCGAGACCGAGTGCCAGGTACGCGGGCGAGCAGTCAGGGTCGATCTCGATCGCACGAGTCGCGGCCTCTATGGCCTCGTCGTAGAAGTCGCCCTCGAGCATGAGGTGCGCGAGGAGACAGTGGATCAGTGGATCGGCGTCGTCGATGCGCAGGGCTTGATAACACGCTTCCACGGCGGGCTGTATGTGTCCCTGTCGAGCGAGGCCCTCGGCCAGCGCTACCTGCTGTGAACGGCCGCTCATGAGCTTCTTCCTGTTTTTCGTAGATCCTTCGCCACTCGGGAGACGAGCTTGAGAGCGCGCTCTGCACCGGTGATAACACCGTTGGCGCCCACTTCTCGCGCCAGTTCACTGTTGGCGGCGAACGGCCCCCCCGAGACCAGGATCACGGCGTCATCGATCCCGCCGGTCTGAAGCATCTCGCGTACGCGGGAGATCGAACGAGCCGTGCCCATCATCTGGGCGCACACGATCACGATGCGTGCGCCCGTCTCTTCGAGTCGCTCGAGGAACTCGGCGGGTCGGACGTCAACACCAAGGTCGATCACCCTGTAGCCGGCCTCTTTGAGTGCTGCCGCGATGATGTTGCGGTCAATACTGTGATGGTCGCGATGCATTGTTCCCAGAAGAACCGTGACTCCTGTGTCCTGCGCCGTCGAAGATGGCATCACGAAGGAGCCTATCTGCTCGGCAACCACGGCTGCCTGAGTGAAGGTGTACTCATCGATCGTACCCGCGGCCCATGCCCCGCCCAGAAGCGACATCGCCGGCGCGAACAGAGACTCGAAC
>JAQIBK010000265.1 GCA_027859125.1 Actinomycetota bacterium
CTTCGGGCTCCATGGTGATGATCCGATACGCCACCCACCAAGGATCTTCGTCCGATGAGAGATCGAGCGAGGTGAGCGCGACCCGTCCCCTCAGACGAGAGTCCTCCTGCGCATGCGCACGCACGTATGCAAGACCTAGAGATTGGTAACCGGGTGAGTTGAGAGCGACAAGTGCTACACGGAGCGGCTCACTCATCGGGGACCCACCCCCACATGGCACGGGTCACCAACGTGCAGGGACCACCGACCGAAGAGTTCGATGTCCGCCGGCTCCGCGCACACCCACGTACCGTGCATGATGCCGGTCTGGAATGCCGCGCCGAACCACTCGATGTTGCGAGCGACGTCCAGGTCCTCTTGTGGATCGAGATGTACCGCAACCACGCCCATGGAGACGAGACCCGCCACCGCATCCGGAATCGCCTGCACGTTATGACGACACACCGGGATATGTCCCATCACCGCGATGTGAACGCCTGCCTTTTCGGCTGCAGCATGAAGAGCCTTGACGCCCTCGCGAGCGGCGGCGTACGAGCCAGGAGCATGAGTGAGTCCATCATGCAGTGCCTCGTCGCCCAGACACACGATGTCGACATGACGCACACCAGCATGCAGAATACCTGCGGCATTGTCGCCATGGGAGAGCGCCTGGCCGCTCGTCATGATACCCACGCGCTTGGCGTCGGCCTCGATCGCGGAAGTGACGAGCAGGGGCAGTTCGGGATGAAGGAACGCCTCGGTACCCAAGAACGAGACATTGAACACAGGGCCGCAATGGAGCAACGCCGCGTCGTGGATCTCCGGGATGACCTCAATCGCCGGGCGGAAAATGGGGTCGGAATGCGCCGCGCAACGCCCGCATGACGGAAGCCCACCATCCCCGATCACGATCTGCTCGAACCGAAGCAACTCCCCACCCCCAGGAGACAGTCTAGCCCTATCAGTCCCTAAAGTGTTGCCCGTCATCCGCACGCGTGCGACCATACGATGAGCAGAGTGGATACAGGGACGAACGCACACTCAAGCACCGGGGAGACATAACGAAACGGACACCCTCACGCTCAAGCACCTGGGTCTATGTGGCAGGCGCAGCCGCCGCCGTCGCACTCCTTCTTGCAGTTCGTTTCGGTGTTGGCGGCGATAACGGGGGCACGATATTTCACATACTGGTGGAATTGGTGTCCATCGTCATCGCCACTGGAACGTTCATGGTCGCATGGAATGCCCGACGTTACAGCGACAATGACTTCCTCTTGTTCCTGGGAATCGCATTCTTGTTCGTTGGCAGTATCGACGCCCTCCATACACTCGCATACAACGGCATGGGGCCAAAGGGAGCCGGCGTCTTTCCCGGCTACGACACCGATCTGCCGACAACGTTCTGGGTCGCGGGTCGCTACCTACAGGCGCTGGCCCTCCTGATCGCACCCGTGTTCCTCACACGACGTGTCAGGGCCTGGCCAACGTTCTGGGCTCTGGGTTCGATCACTGGTGTTTCGATTGCCCTGGTATTCGCTGGGGCACTACCGACAACCTACGTTGTAGGACAGGGACTCACCACGTTCAAGGTGGTCAGTGAAGCGGTCATAGCTGGTTTGCTTCTGGTCTCACTCATTCACCTCAGAAACAAGCGGGAGCACATCGATGGTACAGCATTCGAATTGTTGCAGGCCTCGATCGTACTCACCGTCGCCGGAGAACTCGCATTCTCACTCTATGTTGACGTTTTCGGAGCCTTGAACATTCTGGGGCACATCCTGCGACTCTTTGCCTACTTCGCGCTCTATCGTGCGGTGATCGTATCGTCGCTTGCCCGTCCGCTCGATGTGATGTTCCGAGACCTGACTTCGGCAGCGAACGCACTTGCTGAGAGCGAGGAACGCTTTCGCACTACTTTCGAGCAAGCATCCATCGGAATCGCACACATCTCGTTGGACGGTCGCTGGCTTCGCATGAATCGACGACTGCTGGAGATCACTGGCTATGCCCCGGGTGAGATGGAGCACCTGAGCTATCGCGAAGTGACACATCCGGACGACCTTGTTCTTGAGGAAAGACTGGTGGAGCGGCTCACCTCCGACGAGATAGACCAATACCGCATCGAGAAACGATACATCCAGAAGAGTGGCGCAGAGACCTGGGTCAATGTGAACAGAACTCTACTCAGGAACGACAACGGCGAGCCACTCTACTTCGTGGCCATCATCGAGGACGTGAGTTCACGCAAAGCCGCAGAGCAGGACCTGCAAAGAACCGCTGATCTGAATATCGCCGTGAACGAAGTCGACATAGCCGTGAATTCGACTCTCAACATCAGCGACACACTATCCAAGGCGTGCATTCGCACTGCGCAGGGCCTCGGTGCCGACAGTTCCGTCATCACTATGCACGAGGGCGAAGTGTGGGTTGCGCGTTACGCATACCGTTTCCCCACAGACATCAGAGGTCGCAGTTTCACCGACGACACAGTGCCCCACGCGATACTGGCTGCGCGATTGGGAGAACCCGTAGCGATCGACGACGCGTTCAACGACGTGAGAGTGAATAGAGAGATCATGGTCGAGATGGGAGTCAGATCGGTTCTGGCCGTGCCTCTCTCACTGCATGATCGGCACCTGGGAACCCTGTACCTGAACTTCCATGGCCGACGGCATCACTTCAACGAGAATGAGATCGACTTTGGCCGCAAGATAGCCACGTCACTGACCTTGGCCATCGAGAATGCATATCTCTACGAGAGTGAAAGGGTGATCGCAGAGATACTCCAGAACGCGGTTCTCGCAATGCCTGATGCTCTTCCAGGGGCCACACTCGCCCACGCATATCGCAGCGCGGAGGAACTGGCCAGGATAGGTGGAGATTTCTATGATGCCTTCACTGTGTCCGATGCACTCATCGGCTTCGTCATTGGAGACGTTTCCGGCAAAGGCCTCTCTGCTGCAACCCTGACCGCCACTGCCAGAAGCACAATCAGGGCATTTGCCCACATGGGAGAAGCCCCGGCGACCGTTCTTGCCAAAGCCAACAACGCCATCCACGAACAGATAGACGAGTCGAAGTTCATCACCGCGATATACGGAACCCTGGACACATCCACGGGCCGCGTCGAGCTCGCATGCGCCGGGCACCCCACCCCCCTGTTCCTGCGCAATGGACAATGTATCCGAGAGCACGTCGAGAGCCGTCCGCCTCTCGGTGTCGTACCGGGACAACTCTACGAGCAGTTCACGTGTGTGCTGGAGCCTGGCGAGATTATTCTCTTGTTCAGCGACGGTCTTCTCGATGCCCGAGGAGAGCATGGCTTCCTTGCTGAAAGCGGAGTCTGCGCAATAGTCGAACGGGTCGGCGATGTTCCCCCCGCGACCATGGTCGAGAACCTTATCGAGTCCGCCGAGGAGTACGCGGGTGGTCGCATCAATGACGATGTCACGATAGTCGCCATTCGCTACACGGGATCGCAGCCGACATAGCCAGTTGGACGACGATGAGCGATAACAAGAGCGAGAGCCCCTGAGGGACCCTCGCATTTCATTCTGTGGTGTCGGAGGAGGGATTTGAACCCTCACGTCCCTAAGGACACTAGCCCCTCAAGCTAGCGCGTCTGCCGTTCCGCCACTCCGACATGAAGCCTGTCCCTTGGGACAGCGAACGTGAGTATAGCAATCCCCATAGGGCTTGCCTACCCCTTCTGAACAGCCACTTTCAGGTCAATGGGAAACGGCTTGGCGAAGTGACAGGCCGCTTTCTGGCCGGGTGCGACATCGCGCAGCTCAGGCTCCTTCTGAGAGCACACGGGCTGTGCAATAGGGCAACGGGTGTGAAAGCGACACCCCTCAGGCGGGTTGATCGGGCTCGGAACGTCACCTTGAAGGATGATCCGCTCGCGCTTGCGCTGAAGTTCAGGATCCGGCACAGGCACAGCTGAGAGGAGCGACTGCGTGTACGGGTGATGCGGCGCATCATACAGACCCTTGTAGTCACCGACCTCAACGATCTTCCCCAGATACATGACCGCGATGCGATCCGAGATGTGCCTGATGACGGACAGATCGTGAGCGATGAACAGATACGTGAGCCCGAATTGATCCTGGAGATCCTGCAAGAGGTTCACCACTTGAGCCTGAATGGACACATCCAGAGCTGAGACGGGTTCATCACAGACGATCAGCTTGGGCCTGAGAGTCAAGGCGCGTGCTATGCCTATACGCTGCCGCTGTCCGCCCGAGAACTCGTGCGGGTATCGATTGATGTGCTCGGGGTTGAGACCCACGACATCGAGTAGATCCTGAACGACTTTGCGCTGCTCAGCAGCGGTGCCCATCTTGTTGACGCCAAGCGGTTCAGAGACGATCTCACCGATCGTCATACGGGGATTGAGTGAGGCGTACGGATCCTGGAATATGATCTGCACTTCACGCCTGAACTCGCGCAGTCCACGTCGGCCCATGGCCACGACGTTCCTGCCCTCGAACTCGATGGGTCCTGAGGTCGGCTCGATGAGTCGAATGATGCAGCGTCCGGTCGTTGACTTCCCACATCCCGATTCCCCGACTAGACCCAACGTCTCGCCCTGATCGACCTCGAACGAAACGCCGTCCACTGCTTTGACGTGAGCGCCGACGCGGGACAGGATCACGCCTTGCTCCACGGGGAAGTGCTTGACTAGGTTCTCTACCTTGAGTAGCGCCACCTAGCTCACCTCCCTGCAAGCCGTGGCTTCTCCTCGAACGAAGCCATCGTCGCCTGCAAAATGGCACGCCGAACCGTGCTCAGCCTCTGTATGCCTGAGCACAGGCTCCTCCTTTATGCACTTGACTCGTGCATATGGACAACGCGGATGGAAGGAGCAGCCCTCTGGCACGCGGATCATGCTCGGCGGCTGGCCCTGGATGGGATTCAGTGTGTCCTTCATGGCAACGTCATGGCGAGGCAGACTGTCCAGCAGTCCCCAAGTGTAGGGATGCTTCGGATTGTAAAAGACATCTGCGGCTGAGCCGTACTCAACTGGACGTCCTGCATACATGACCAGTACCTTGTCGGCCATATCGGCGATGACGCCGAGGTCGTGGGTGATCATGATGATCGCGGTGCCGGTACGGTCCTGAAGCTCATTCATGAGATCCAGGATCTGGGCCTGGATCGTCACGTCCAGGGCGGTGGTCGGTTCGTCGGCGATGAGGACCTTCGGCTGGTTGGCGATGGCCATCGCGATCATGGCGCGCTGGCGCATCCCTCCGGAGAACTGGTGGGGATAGTCCCGGGCACGCTCGCGCGGATGAGGAATGCCAACAAGATCCAGGAGCTCGACTGCCCGCTCGAACGCCTCCTGCTTGCTGGCATTCTTGTGCAGTCGCACTGACTCCCCGATCTGCTCACCTACCCGATACACGGGATTGAGCGAGGTCATCGGGTCCTGGAAGATCATCGCGATGCGATTGCCTCGCAGCGAGCGCACCTGTTGGGCCGTCATCTCGAGGACGGAGTCGCCCTTGAAGATAATATCCCCGCCAACGACTTTGCCGGGCGGGTCGGGAATCAGGCGCATGATGGACATCGCAGTCACCGACTTGCCGGAACCGGACTCGCCCACCACGCCGAGAGTCTCGCCCTTGTCCAAGGTGAAACTCACACCATCGACGGCTTTGACGACGCCGTCCCGCGTGAAGAAGTGAGTCTGGAG
Source organism: Actinomycetota bacterium (assembly GCA_027859125.1). Lineage (GTDB taxonomy): Bacteria > Actinomycetota > Coriobacteriia > Anaerosomatales > UBA3086 > UBA3086. Next base: position 5,681 of record JAQIBK010000265.1, read on the forward strand.
ATCGATTACTTCGAGCAACCTTGTCATACCGTCAGTCCTTCATCTTCACATCGAGGGCGTCTCGAAGGCCGTCGCCCATGAGAACGAACGAGAGCACGGTCGTGAGTATCGCAGCGCCCGGATAGATCATCATCCAGGGTGCTCGCTGCATGAGAGCCTTGGCGTCCGAAAGCATGAGTCCCCACGAGGGCGTGGGGGGCTGTACGCCCATACCGAGGAAGCTCAAAGCAGCTTCAGTCAGAATAGCTCCGCCCGTCGCCATGGTGCCGTAAACGATGATCGGCGCAATCGCGTTAGGGAGAATGTGCCGGAAGATTATGCGCGCGTCCGACGCGCCCATAGCGCGCGCCGCGTCGATGTATTCATTCTCCTTGACAGAGAGAATCGAACTTCGGAACACGCGGGCGATCGTCGGCCACCCTAGAACACCGATCGCGATGAACACGTTGATATAGCCTGGCCCAAGGACCGCAATCAGCGCCACTGCGAATAACACATAGGGAAATGCGAGAAACACGTCCGCTAATCGCATAACGAGCACATCTGCCAGGCCACCGTAGTACCCGGCAAGTGCGCCCATGATCAACCCGATTGTGATCGAGATGAACACGGCGATCACGCCGACGGACAACGATATCCGTGCGCCATACACAACACGCGAGAATACGTCCCGAGCAAGTTTGTCGGTGCCAAACGGGTGCTCCGCTGACGGAGGTAGCAGGTAGTTCTGAGCAGCCGTGGCAGTGTTGATCGTTTCAGGATCACCGAATGCATCGGGAACCCAGAGATCAGCTGAAAGTGTCACAGCTATGACGAGAACTACCCACGCCAGGCCAGCCATAGCCAGCTTGTTCTTGCGCAGCCGGCGCCACGCGTCACGCCAAAGCGTACGCGTGGGACCTGAGAGAGCGTGCTCTTCAAGCGGAGCCACCGGAAGCGGCGAGTACATGTCACGAACGTCGTGACCTGCAGAATCGTGTGGATCAAGATTCGATCCAGGAGGTGTGCTGGTTGGATTGGTCACGGCTACTCCGCACTCGAACCATAGCGAATCCTCGGATCGAGGAACGCGTAGCTCACATCGACAAGAAGATTGACGAACATGACCGCAATGACCACGACCACGACCCCGCCCATTACGACCGGCCAGTCGCGCTGCCCAATGGCCAGGAAGATCTCAAGGCCAACACCGGGCCAGTTGAATACCGTCTCAGTCAGAATCGCACCGCCGAGCATCGCACCCAGGTCGATCCCCATGAAAGTGACAACTGGGATCAAAGCGTTCTTGAGCGCATGACGACGCACCACGGTGGGCCATGAAAGTCCTTTGGCCAGTGCGGTACGAATGTAGTCCTGGTTCATGACCTCGAGCATCTGAGAGCGCATGATACGTGCCGCATACGCAGTTGAGACAGAGGCGAGCGTCACGCCCGGCAGAACCATGTGGATAAGGTCTGGCGGATTACCCATTCCCGAAATAGGAAGGAACGGTAACCCCCATTCCTTGAACTTGATGCCAAAGAATATCTGAAACAGCATGCCAAGCCAGAACACTGGCATGGACACGAGAATTGACGTAGATAGCGTCACAAGAACATCCCAGAAGGAATACTGCTTCACTGCCGAGATGATCCCCGCACCGACACCGATAATGACCTCGATGACGATGGCGACGACTGCGAGTTTGATTGTGTTCGGATACTTGTCGGCGAAAATGGCGGTCACAGGAC
>JAQIBK010000322.1 GCA_027859125.1 Actinomycetota bacterium
ATCCTGTCGGTCGTCTCGGAGACTTCCGGGGTGTCCTTGGCGGCACGGAGGTTCGCGGTCAAGACGAGCGGTTCGAACACAAGGTGCCGCTCGGTCAGCTTGTTCTGGGTGAGGCGACCTCACGCCGGATTCCACTCATCATCGCCGTTGTCGTCAGCGTTGTCGGACAGTCGTTCGACGCCTTCGATGAGCAGATCGTCGACCAGACCTTCTCGCGTGCCGCCCAGTTCGCCCTCCCGGCACTCGTGTTGCTCATGGCGATCCTGGGAGTGCTCCTTGTCGCGGCCGTTGCTGCCATAGGCGTCGCGCGCAACTTTGGAATCACGGCACGCCGCAGCGAAACGCGCATCGAGATAGAGGCCGGACTCTTTGAGCGTCGGCAGGTCAGCATACCGGTCGGACGCATACAGGCGGTACGCATCGAGGCGTCGTGGCTTAGGCGCCTGCTGGGCCTTGTCGCCATCGAGGTCGACACGGCGGGACTCGAACGGGGCGGGCAACAGTCCGGACATATGGCCGCGAGCAAGGCGATGGTGCCCGTCGCACGAGCCGTCGACGTTTCCCGACTCTTCCACGGCCTGCTTCCCGAGGCAGAAGTGTTCCCCGAGACCCAGGGGCTGGCCACGCGCGCGCTGCGCTTCTACATACTGGTGCCTACCGTTCTCATGACGATGGCGGCTTTTGCTGCTGTGGGGCCGGCGAGCTGGTTCCTGTACCGACCCGCGCTGCCGTGGGCCACCGGAGTCGTTGTGCTTGTGGCAACGATCACGATCAGCGTGCGCGTCTTGCAGTGGCGTGCGGCGGGGATAGGGACCGATGACGTGGCCGTGGCAATTCGCTCGGGCGTGCTGGGCGTCAAGCGCGTGCGGCTCACCCGGTCGCGAATCCAGTCGCTCGATATCCGGCAGAACCCCTTCCAGCGCCGAGCCAAGCTCGCGACTCTCAGGACCATCTCGGTCTCAGGCTCGTCAAGTGCCAGTTACGGCGTTTCGCACCTGGACGAGGCTGAGGCACTCCGCATCATGCGCTGGTATGAGGATGGTCTCGTCACGAGGTGACGCGCCACCCAGAAAGTGGCAATCTGAGGAAGGGGAATTGGGCAGATCGCTCGATCATGGGGTAGGCGCGACAACGCATGGTTGTCATTTGACAACCTAGGGTATGTAACATATCGTACGGCGCAGAGAGGCACCATACCTAGATAATGCCATCCGAACACTGAGATCGAGAAAGCTGTTGCGTACGCGGAGGCGAACGGTTGGCTAGACAACTGCAGTTCACGCGAACAGAGCGACGAACGCGAGTAATGGGGGTCACGGTGAATGAATACGAGTTCACTCTTAGATTTGATGTCTCCAGAGTGAGGCTGGACCCGGTTCATCATGTGGAAGAGCTGGCATCAAATGGGTGCGATGACGCTACCATCGGTACTGGAATTCTTGGCCGCGTTGCCCTTTTGTTCTTCCGAGAGGCCGTATCCGCAGAAGATGCTGTCATGAGTGCTCTTCATGACGTCATCAGGGCACTGCCTAACGCCAAACTCATTGAAGCCGTACCTGACTTGGTTGGAATCACCGAGATCGCAGAGACGGTGGGAAAGACCCGCCAGAACATAAGGAAGCTGCTAGTCAGCTGTGGGGCAGATGCTCCTTTGCCAGTTCATGAGGGCTCATCATCCATATGGCACCTCGCCCATGTACTGACATGGCTTCGAGATGCGAAGCAATACCAGATTGATGATGAGCTGGTGGATCTCGCCAACACGAATATGCAGTTGAACAGTGCTTGTGCTCGCATCTCTGTTGCACCTCGTATTGAGAGAGGCGTCGAGGAGCTGCAAGTTGAGGCATAGTTCTGAGATCACGCATGTGGCCGCGAATACGGATAGGAGCAGGGATGAAGGGCGTGTACGAGATCGTCCCCGCCAGCGCCGGGCACGTGCCTTCGCTCCATGAGATCGAGCGATCCGCAGCATCTCTGTTCGGTGACGAAGTGCCAGCACAGCTACTCGAGACAGGGACACCCGTACCGCTTCTTGCCGAAGCCCAGCGTGCGGGCACACTGTGGGTGGCCGTCGGACCCGATGATCAGCCTGTGGGCTTCGCGCGGCTCGAACTTGTCGGCAACCGTGCGCACCTTGGAGAACTCGATGTACTCCCGGCCCATGGGCGGCGAGGCATTGGGACAGCTCTTCTCCAGACGGTCGAGGCGTGGGCTCTCTCCAATGGCTTCGCAGATCTGACCCTCACCACTTACCGTGAGTTCCCGTGGAACGAGCCTTTCTACGCACACCTCGGATATGAGGTTGTTCTGGAGCGAGATCTTGACGATGACCTGCGACAACGATTCGAACAAGAGGCAGGCATGGAATCTGAGCAAGCCAGACGAGTGGCCATGCGCAAGAACTTGGGTACCGTCTAGCCCGCGCTTGAAGACCACTCTTGAACGCTTGCTGAGGATGTCAAGGACGAGGAGCAAGATGAAAGACATCGATTTCCTTGCGCACTCGGGGAGATTCTCCAGGCGCAGTTTCCTCGGAATGGCAGTAGTGGGCCTACTGACTGCGTGCAGTCCCGAGCGTCTGGCGGAGGTCCCGTCGGCAGACACACCGTCGACGCCAACAACCTCACCAGCCAAGGATCCGACACCGATACTGGATGTGTCATGGGCGGCTGTAGCCTTTATACCGCGTCGTCGCCGCAATCTTAAGGCGGTAGCAACCGCTGACAAGATCTATGCAACTGGGGGATACGATGCGGCCGGAAACTACGCCGACTCTAACTACGAATATGATCCGGTTGCGGACACCTGGCAGGTCAGGGCAAGCCTGCCAACGGCGCGCTCGAACATGGCTGTGGGCTCAGTCGGCGACAAGGTATACGCCATAGGGGGAGATCCTTTCCAGCATATCAACTGTGATGTGTTGAACGGCAAGCTCTATGTAATCGGGGGACTGAGTCGGCAGGGGGTATCGGACAAGAATACGAATAGCCTTGGCCCCAGGCATGAGGTGACACGATAGCCGGAAAGTGGGAGTCTGTGGGTCACGCACACACTGAGAGAGGGTAGGTGTCTTCGAGAGTGAGCTTCCAACTGCCAAGAAAGAAGGTGGCCCGAATCACGGGCGGCCTGTACCTCGCGTTCATAGTCACTTCCGTGCTTGCAGATCTGGCCGGACACATCGGAGTCTCTGAAGTCGAGCAGGCCTACAAGG
>JAQIBK010000128.1 GCA_027859125.1 Actinomycetota bacterium
GCGACGCTGCCGACGTGGGTCGACACTCGCACGTGCCAGTTCTGTCATCCCGACACGGGATGCCTGCTGCCGCGAGAGTACCGGGCTCCGATCTGCAAGGAGTACGTATGCGAGCTCTGGAAGACCAAGCCATGAGGATCATAGACGCGCACGCGCACGTCTTTCCCGACGACCTGGCTCCCAAGGCGGTTCCCGCGCTGGAAGCCGGCGGGATCTTGCGCGCCCGATACGACGGCACGATCGCCGGACTCAAGGCCGAGATGCGCAGGACCGGCGTAGGCATCTCAGTGATCCAGCCGGTCGCCACCAAGCCCTCGCAGGTGCGCTCCATCAACGAATGGGTCGCCACGCTCGCGAGCGAGAGCATCATCCCGTTCGGCGCCATGCACCCGGACCTCTCCGATCCTGCCGATGAGATCGCCAGGATGGCGGCACTCGGCCTGCGCGGATTCAAGCTGCATCCGGAGCATCAGGCGTTCGAGCCGCACGATCCGCGGCTTGCCCCGCTGTACCAAGCGGCGGTCGCTCACAACATGATCGTCTTCTTCCACGCCGGCGCCGATGAAGTGCATGACACGTGCCGCGGGACCCCTGAGTCGTTTGCGACGCTCATGGACGCGTTCCCCGCACTCACGGTGGTTCTTGCGCATATGGGCGGGTATCGGTGCTGGAAAGGCGTCAGCGACGTTCTGGTGGGTCGTGAAGTGTGGTTCGACACGGCGTTTGCTCCCGGACACCTGCCCGACGCCGATTTCGTCGCGATGATTCGCGCTCACGGCGCCGATCGCGTCATGTTCGGTTCCGACGGGCCGTGGACTGATGCGGCGCACGAGATCGCGCACCTTGGTTCGCTCGGTCTGGAGCCATCAGAACTCGAATCTGTTCTGGGCGGCACCGCTGCCCGCCTTCTGGGTGAGAACACCAAGGACATTCCGCGCACCATGAGCCGGTAGCGACATGTCCACATGAACACGATCGAGGAGTACGTTGCTACGCAGGGACGCTTCAGGCGCGTGTCGAAAGGGTCACCTAACAGGTTCAAGCCTGGGTCGACAAACGATGGGCCTGATCTGTCGCGCATCATGGACTTCGCTCGGACTAGAGCCAAGAAAATAGGGACAAGGGGACAGTATGCGAAGGAATCTGATCATCGGAGGGTCACTGGTCGTGGTCCTCGTGGTTGCGGCGGTTCTGTTCTTTGCGCTACCGCGCGGGGAGTTCGTCGGCTCCCGTTTCTCGAACAAGTATCACGACTTGGACTGCACGTGGGCGAAGTCGATGGCACGGGAGAATCGTATCTGGTTCTCGGACGCCGCAGACGCCGAAGCTGCCGATTACTTGCCGTGCAGCGAATGCGATCCTGTTGAAAGTGACTAGTCCGATCCAGCCAAGCTTCTAGCCGAGCTCGTGTTCATGAATGTATCCGACGAGCCCCATGTCCTCAGTTTGGATGTGTGTTCTGAGCCAGTCGACGACGAAAGGTGTGATCTGTGATGCCACCAGATCCTCGCCGTTGAAGTAGCGTGTCGCCAGGCGCATCGTCTCCGCCGTGAGATGCTGATGAAGCGAGTGGTGAGCAGATGCTCCGGGGAAGCCGACTTGGCGCATCAAGGCTTCTTCGTCGGCGAAGTGCTCAACTACGTAGTCGGTAAGACCGTAGATCGCATCAGCAACGGCATTCGCATCGCTCACACCTGCAGAGATCGCGTCATCCAAAGCGTTCGCCAGCGCAAAGAGGCTGGCATGTTGCGCGTCTATCTCTTGGTGACCTGTGGCCAATGCGGGATCCCATTCAATGTGGGACATGGTGCCTCCCTGGAGTAGGTTTGGCTGGCTATGTGGGGATGAGCGTGTTGGCGAACACGAGCCAGACCAGTAGTGACTTCGAAACGAGGCTCAACAGAATGTATGCGCTCTCGCCGAACAGGTAGTCGCGCCATGGGCCGATCTTCCTGTACTGCAGGACCATGTTGATCGCGAAGCTGTTGAAGAACAGGAACATACTGAAGAAGATCACGTAGACGAACGAGGGGGGAGCGGCATCGCTGCCCGGTGTCGTGAGGTAGTATCCGATCGCGACCCACGGGGTGGCGCCGGTCAGGCAGCCAAAGACGTAGGACATCCAGTTGGGCGTGCCCGGATCCTCGTAGTGCTCCATGAGCAGGCCAAAGAGGATCATCGAGGCATTGGCCCCAAAGAGCGCGATGAGCGCGGCGATGTCACTGATGCCGGGAAGCAGACCGATCAGCACGATCATGATCGACGAGCTGACGGCGTACTCCATCCAGCGAGCGTAGTTGCGGTTGCGTTTCAGATGCGAGACATACCACTCATAGATGCCGGGGGATGCAATCAGGAAGTGTGCAAGCGCTGAGATGAACACGAAAGACGCGACAGCGTATCCCAGAGGGAGATCGAACAGCACAGCCTGCTCGGTCGGTGTGCCGGGGGGGCCTTGCATACGCGAGATGGTGACCGGCAACGTGAAGTCGTTGGAGAGGGCTACGATAGCGACTCCCTGGGCTGCGTGAAAGAATCCCATGACAACGTTGTAGAGCCGGAGCCGCCTGAAACGCTTCTCATAAGCGGGCATATGTACCCCCTGGATGTGTACTGAACGATGATCGACTACTAGTGTTCTAGTACCCCAACGCATCTGCGTTCTTGCGGAATCAAGTGATATTCTTCCAGTGGCGCGCGAGTTCTTTCTACTGCTTGACGGGTAATCTCATATGGAGTGCGTCGGTGGGGCACTTCCCTGAGCGAGGAGTGAGCGGTGATTCTGACAGTTGCATCCAAGACTTCTAGGACCATGGTCGTGGCGACACTGTTGTTGACGTTCTTCGTACCGAGCGGGGCGATAGGGGCTGGCAGGGTCGAGGCTTCTTCGGCTGTGAGACCCACGGCAGCCAGTGCCGCCGCCGACGCATATGAATCCGGCGCGGGGGATGATACGTCCGGAACCGCGCGCGAGGTCACAAGCCTGTTCTCCTACTTCGGCCAGCAGCCGTACACGGAGTCTCACACGTTCGATATCGTCAACGATACGGACGGCGGCGACGAGGATTGGCTCAGATTCTCCATAACCGCCGATGAGATCGCCTTTGCGCAGTCGTATCTGATCGAGGCTGTGTCCGGTGATGCATACGTTGACCCGGTGATCGAGGTCTACGGTCCAGATATCGCTTCGCCGACTGATCCGACCACGCTCGGCGAAAGTGCGACATTGCCGGACGCCAGCGAGACGGACCCCAATGCTCTGTTGGCCGGGGACGACGGACTGTGGTTCGACAAGCGAGGGGCATCCGTATCGCTGGTGCCAACCGATTCCGGCACATACTGGGTCAGGGTTCGCCCGTACTACCAGTTCGCGGGCGGGGATGACCCTGGCTACCGCGACGGTGCAGGCGCATATACGCTTCGGCTCAAGATCGGTCAGATGACGCGACTGTCTGGCATGACACGCGTGGACACGGCGGTCGAGATATCGCGCGAGCGGTTCTCGTCGGCTGGCCTGGACAGCAGGGCCGCTGTGGTGGCAAGCGCATATTCGTTCCCCGATGCGCTCGCCGGTTCGACGCTGGCGGGTGTCCTGGGCTCGCCGATCCTGCTCACATCCGGAACGTCGCTTTCTCCGGCAGTGGCACTTGAGCTCAAGCGACTTGGCGTGACCAAGGTCTATCTGCTGGGAGGTCGTGCGGCGGTGAGCGAGAGCGTGTTCGAGGCCCTCGACTCCTTGGATGGCGTGACCGTGGAGCGGGTGGATGGCGCGAGCCGCGTGCAGACTGCCGAGAGGATCGCGAGCAAGGCGGCCCAGGTGGGGGACACGTCATCGGTTGCATTCATCGTGAACTCGCAGAGCTTCCCCCGACGCGCTGTCGGCTGCTCCCATGGCCGCGTTCAACGGTGCACCGGTTCTGCTCACTGGCAAGGAGTGGCTCGATCCCACGGTCTCCTCGGCGATTCAGAACGCGGCTTTGGGAATCACGGACGCAGTGATCGTCGGCGGGACGGCAGTGGTGAGTGCCGGGGTGGAGGCGAGCCTTGAGGGGCTGCTCGGCTCGACTCACGTGCTCAGGCTTGCGGGAAGCTCGAGATATGAGACGTCCAAGCAGTTCGCTGTATGGGCGACCGGCAAGAACACGGGCGAGACTGATGTGGGCACGACGGGCAGTCCTGCGGCTCTGCGGTCGCTGGACTTCAATCGGGTGGGTATCGCCTCTGGTGAGAACTTCCCGGACGCGTTGGCCGGTGGCGTGTTCTGTGGTCTGTCGCGTTCCCCGATACTGCTGACGCCTTCTGCGCGCGTCTCGCCGTACATCTTTGCGGACTACGAGCGCGATGATAGCGTGCCCTCGGGCGCGGACTACCTTGGATCGAGCAACCTGGCGATCGTGCGATCCTATGCATTCGGAGGGACTGCGGCGATCACCCAGGATGTCGTGCTCAGCCTTGATGTGATCACAGGTCCGATCCCTTACTGATCGCGCAAGATTCGGTATGGACTTGGGTCACATGTCTCCCTCACAATCAGGCAGGCAGTCTCTATGGCTGCTCCGGCCAACTCGGCCGGTTCTCATCTTCGGGGGGAGAGACATCATGGGGTCCCGTTTCAAGACTGTGCCTCGAATCGCGCTCAGTGCTCTGCTTGCGCTCTCGCTTGTTCCCGTCGGCGCCTTTGCGGTTGACTTGCCTACGGCAGGAGCGCTGGCAATCGCCAACGCACGGGGAACTCACTCGCCGCGCTTTCGTGTTCCCGCGCATCCTTCGGTCGATGCCCAGGATGTGACGACGGCCTTGGCTTCCGACGACGATATCCCGGGAGCACCATTGCCCCCTACGGGCTTCTCGCTTTCCTTGAACGATGAGACGGATACCGACGACGTCTACAACATCAGTCTCACCAAGGGCGATGTTCTTTCTGTCGGCTTCCAGAATGCGACCATCGACGTGGACTTCGATCTCTATCTGTATGGGCCTGGGGCCACCAGCATCGGTCTCGACCCGTGGGTGGACCTCTCGGCGTGGAATGGAGCTGAGGACCTGCTTACGTACACAGCACCGGAGACTGGCACATATTACATCGATGCATACGCTTACAGCGGTTCAGGCTCGGCGCAGATCGCCTGGAGCGTCTCACCTCTCGTGAGTGACGATGACGTTCCGGGGGCGACTCTTGAAGCGTACAACTCCGGCAATCTCAACGATCTCGCCGGGGACAACTCCGACGCATTCGCGGTTGGTCTCAAGGCCGGACAGACGTTGAGCTTGAGTCTCACTTATCCAGTCGGTCAGGCAGTGGGACTCTTTCTGTTCCAGCCCGGACTTGAATCCGTTCTGGATACGGAGGTCCAACTCGCATACTCACTCGATCTCGACGGTTCCGACCAGATCGACTTCGTTGTTCCGCCGTACGGTGATGGGCAGTTCACCGTGCTCGTGTACACGTTGCCCGGCTCGGGCGACGCCTGCGACTATCAGCTCAGCGCGAGTGCTGGGTTCGACCAGGTGGCTCGCCTGTCGGGAATGTCGCGGTACAATACGGCCTCCACGATCTGCGCGAGCACCTTCACGGGATCATCTACAGCAGTTCTGGCCACGGGCGCCAATTTCCCCGACGCGCTTTCTGCGTCCGGTCTGGCAGGAGCCCTTGGTGCGCCACTGCTTCTGGTTCAGCCCGACGACGTGCCCTTTGACATCGCCGGTGAGATAGTTCGTCTCGGAGTCAGTGAGATCTACATTGTCGGCGGTGTGAACGCGGTATCGGCCAATGTGGAGGCCTTGTTGTCCGGTCCAGAGCCTGACGGCTTTGGCCTGACAGTTCAGCGGATACAGGGCACCACGCGCTATGAGACCGCGCAGAAAGTCGCGATGGAGATGGACACGATATACGGAGGCACCCCGGACACCGCGTTCTTGGTCAGAGGCGATGGATTCGCCGATGCCCTTGCCGTGGCGCCGTATGCGTACATGACCGGATACCCTGTTCTGCTCACCCCGTCGACCTCACTAGATGGCTTCACCCGCGCGTACCTTGAGGATTCGGGTGTTTCCGATGTTGTGATAGCAGGGGGTTTTGCGGCGGTCTCCAGTTCAGTGGGCGCCCAGATCAAGGGCGGTCTGTCGACTGGGCCGATCAACGTGACTCGTCTTGCTGGAGCGTCCAGAACCGACACCGCCAGGCTCGTTGCCGAGTGGGGCAACGATGACATGTTGGTGGGCGATTGGCAGTATGTGGGCATCTCGACGGGTTGGTCGTTCCCAGATGCACTTTCGGGGGGAGCGGCCATGGGGTGGCGCTTTGGCCCGCTGTTGTTGACGAGTCCGACTTCACTCTCAGCTGAGGCGAAAGCTGCGCTCGAGACGAATAGGCTCAGCATAGATCAGGTCTATGTTTTCGGTGGCGAGAACGCGGTCAGTTCGGATGTGATGACCCAGATCGAGCAGGCGCTCGCTCCGTAGCACGCCTCGCGGTGATGCTTGACCGTGCCGCGGCAGGTGGGTACCATGTTCCAGCACTACGCATGGCCAGGTAGCTCAGTTGGTAGAGCAGCGGATTGAAAATCCGCGTGTCGGCGGTTCAAGTCCGTCTCTGGCCACCACCGTGAACTGCGGAAACGTCTCCTTCGGGAGGCGTTTCCTTTCTTTCTGGGGCCTAATTCGTCCTTAACTCGACAGTTCTGACGTGCTCGGGCGGGGTGATTCGTGAATGAAATCTCTTTTCGAGCCCTTTAGTCGCGCCGGAACCCGACCAGAATAGTGATACCGTGAGGTGGTGACATCACATCTTCGAGGGAGGGGCCTCAAGTGAGTGATTGGATGTTCCTGTTCGTCGTGGTCACGGCCGTGATCGTAGGGGCCGACGCGAGTAGCCTGGGTGCAGGTCAGTACAAACTCGGCGGGTGGGCCGACACGACACCACTCGTGTGGGGGCTCGGCACGGCGCTGCTGTGGATCATCGTCTTCCCGGCCTACCTGATCACGCGACCCAAGCTCGTAGCTGCAAAGGCCGCTGTCCCCGTGGAAGAAGCAGCCGCGACACGCAAGTGCGCTGTCTGCGATCAGGTCTATGACGCCCAGTACGACGGGTGTCCGCACTGTGCCAAGGCGAACGCATGAGCAGCAACTACTTCATTGAGCACACGGACGACTGGGATGGGCGAGAGTGCCCGCACTGTGGGAGGCCGACCATCGGCCATGGACGCCTGTTCAAGGATCCTGCGCCGGTGCCTCCCAACATGAGACCTCGACAGCCGGTCGGAGAAGCCTACCTGCACGCCGACAATAGGGACTGCGAGTTCTTGGTTGAGGCGGAGCGGCAGAAGAGAGTTGATGGGATCTAGACGTTCACCCAGTGGGCGTTCGTTCGGGAGAGTGCTCTTGTGTCACAATGTGACCCATCGAGGGGAGCACGCTGACTGTCCACAGCGCGCAACGTGCCGGTCGATGCGGGCGAGATCACCATCCGCGATTCCACCGACGAGACACGACACGACATCGACGCTGATGTCCTGACTCGCATTGTTCAAGGGCTGCAGAAGGCAGTCCGTCTTCTGGCTGCCCAGGAAGAGGGCATTCACGTCGCCAGGCGGTTCAAGCCATCCAAGGATTTGCGCGAGCACTACAAGTTGCGGCTTGGTGTACCGGAAAAGGGGAGCTACTCTCAACCGCTCCAGGTGATCGATCGGCGACCAGGGACCAATGAGTCACTCGATGCCGTCG
>JAQIBK010000138.1 GCA_027859125.1 Actinomycetota bacterium
GCGTCGGGGAAGTTCGTGCCCGTGCTCATGGCGAGACCATTCCAGTTCAGATCAGCCGTCTCCACACCATAGGTGGCCACCGCGACGCCGGTGGCGTAGCGGTTCGCCCCATAGAGACGATTCACGTTCCCGGGGAATGCAACTTCGAGCGTAGTCTGCTGCGCCTCCGAGATCACGGCAGTGCCGCCCAGGATGAGTGCATCGGTCACGTCGAGGGCGGACATCGCTGGAGTGGGAGGATCACCGGCAGGGTTGCAGAGAAAGATCGGCCAGCCCTTGGTTGCTGCCAGAGGTGATGCCGCGAGCGCATCGGGGAAGTTGGCGGCTGTGGCCACGAAGGCGGTGCCGTCGTAGCCTGCTCCCGCTTCGAGCTCGGCTATGGTCGCCGCCGCTATCTCCTCGGCGGTCTCGTAGCGACTCGTGCCCCAGATGCGCTCCACGTTCGATGCGCCCATCTTGGCGACGAGTGCGTCCTCGACTTCCTGCGAGACCGCAACGGTACCACCTAGGATGTAGACCTCGGTGGCAGTCAGTCGATCGATCTCATCGGTGATGCCTGAGGTGAGCGCCGTGGGGGCGGTGAGCAGGATCGGGCCGTTCTTGGCGGCGGCCAGAGCGGCTCCACCGAGAGCGTCGGGCCAATTGGCGCCTGTGGCGATGACAACACAGTCGGCTTCACCGTCGGCGAAGGCGGCTTGACTCGTCTTGAGGGCGGTATCGTATCGGCTCGTGCCGGCAACAGGAACGTAGGACACGTCAACCGAGAGAATGTTGCGAACGAAGATGTCACTGACGCCATTCGTGTCGCCCGAAACGAGATCTGCAGCATCTGAACTGAACGCCACGTACAGGCCATCGGGACTGATCACCGAGTAGTCCTCGCACGAACCTGTCGCCTGGTCACCGCTGGAAGCGACACTCACACGCTCCGTCACGCCGGTCTGACGATCATGGACGAAAACGTCTGGCTGCCCATTCGTATCGCTTGACACGAGATCAGTCGCATTGGATTCGAACGTTACATAGCGGCCGTCGGCACTGATGTCCGACTCATAGCTGTAGCCGTCACCCTCGTCACTGGTCGAGGCGACACTCACGCGCTCCGTAGCGCCAGTCTGGCGGTCGTGAACGAACACATCGTACTTACCGTTCGTGTCACCGGACACAAGATTGGTCGCACCGGATTCGAACGCCACATACCGGCCGTCGGCACTGAAGGCAGGAAGCCAGCTGGCCCCAGTGCCCTCATCACCATTAGAGGCGACGCTCACACGTTCCGTCACGCCGGTCTGGCGGTCGTGGACGAAGATGTCGGTTGAACTGTTCGTGTCACCTGACACCAGGTTGGTAGCTCTCGAATCGAACACAACATATCGCCCGTCAGCGCTGAGACATGGGTCGTAACTGTCCTGATCACCCTCATCACCGTTGGAGGCGACGCTTACGCGCTCCGTCACGCCGGTCTGGCGGTCGTGGACGAATACATCGAACTTGTCGTTCGTGTCCCCGGGCACGAGATCGGTCGCCGACGAGTAGAAAGCCACATAGCGGCCGTCGGCACTGAAAACGGGGGTTACACTCTTGCCATCAGTAGGTTGATCACCGTTCGAAGCCAGGCTCACGCGCTCTGTGGTGGCGCGAGACTGCCACGCTGCTCCCGCTGGCACCACGGTGACGACAAGCGCCACGACCAGCAGCAACGCGAGTGTGATTCTTGGTCCGAACGTCTTGCCCATTGAATGAAGAGTCCTCATTGAATGTCCTCCCTCATTAGCCGACGAACTTAGACGTACCTTCGTAAGCGAGCGTCCTAAGATGATACCCCACGCAAAACGAGGCCCCGGCGCGATGCCGAGGCCTCGAAAGCTGCTGGTGGGCGATTCTGGATGACTTTCGAACGCATCCGCGCTGACGATCTTTCGGTTCACGGGTCAGAGTCCTGCGCGACTCTATCCATGCAGTTCTTGATGGGCCTTCGGATCTCAGACTACGAGTTGCTGTGCGAGTTGTCCTCAGACGGCGGATGCGATCGCATCCTATTGGCGACAGCATCAACAGCCCAAACGATCAACAGCCAGGTCGCTAGTCCAATGATCGCTGTGGCCGCAATCAGCCCCAAGGCGACAAGAGTCGTCAGCAGGATACTTTCTGCATCCTCCACGCACCCACCTCCTACCGACGACCGTTCTCACAGTTGCAGTATTCCCATTCCTGGCCGGTGAGCTGCTCTCAAGCGGGAATCTTGCTCGCGCCACACCACCCAAGACCTCCACAACCAGAACACCAATCCATATCCTTGGAAGTGACCAGGGGGCGTTCCGGCGTTCGCGGGGGCAATCATCGACCCTCTTGAAAACAACTAAGGTCCCGAACCCGGAGGCTCGAGACCTGTAATTGCTGGTGGACCATCCAGAATGAACCGAGTCGAGGTGCGCTACATGAAGTACGCCCGCCATCTCAGCTATGTGATCGCCTCGTTGGCGATTGTCGCCTCCGCAGGAGGTCTTTGGCTGGACGGACTGTACCGAGACAATGCCTTCGTGTCGTCAACCTGGATCGGCAACGACTGGGTGACTCTTCTCGTCGCAGCCCCTCTCCTTCTCCTTGCCACGGCCAAAGCAGGCCCTGGCGCGCCACGAATGCGGCTTGTCTGGATGGGGATGCTGGACTACATGTTGTACAACTACGCCTTCTACCTGTTCGGGTCCGCCTTCAACTGGTTCTTCTTCCTGTACGTGCTACTGTTCGGACTCTCGGTCTGGGCACTTGTCATGGCTTTGCTGTCTTTCGACCCGGAAACCATAGATGCTCACAGCGTAGCCGTTGTGCCCACCAGAGTGGTCGCAGGATTCATGATGTTCGTCGGACTGATGCTGACAGGCGTCTACTTCACGCAATGGCTGAGCTTCGCAACAGGCGGTGATCTGCCTCCCATTGTGGCCGTCACGGGGCATCCGACCAATGTGGTCTTCGCGCTCGATCTGTCACTGGTGGTTCCGGTTCTTGTCGTTGGGGCAGTGCTACTTCTGAGGCGTCGGCCATGGGGGTATGTGCTGGCCGGAATGGGCAACGTGAAGGGCTCTGTGTACATGCTGGCCCTCTCGGCCGCAACAATCTCTGCGTATCGAGCAGGGACAGTTGATGCGATGACCGAGGTGGCACTCTGGGCATTCATCGGAGTCGGCTCGGCCTCCGCAACCGTCCTACTCCTGAGGAACCTCAGGGCGACAACGGCCACATAACCCGCGTTTCCAGCAGAAAGCACGCCCGAGTCAGGTAGACTCGGGCAGGAAGCGCGTGAGGGCGCGCTTCAGCTGAAACGCAAACTCGTTCTGCCGGAGTCAGCGAGCCTGCGCTTGTATCGGTTGCCGGTGGCTTTGGCGGCTTTCCGGGCGCTTGCGCTGCATCGACTCCTTGTCGGTTCTCGCATCGCACAATCGGCCTTCGATGCGGACGAGAGTGAGGAAGCATGGCTAGGGTCGTCGTCGGCTTGGATGTAGGTGGAACCAACTCGCGAATCAGAGCGTGCGCTCCAGACGCGGAACCAGGATCCGACCATGTCGTCTACAGTACACAGACTGTCCACAGCACCAAACAAACGTTCCTTCCATGGTTAGCCCGCGTTGTCGGTGAGCTGGCGGCTGAACACGAAATCGCGGCAGCCGTTGCGGCGCTAGCGGGTCCGACTGACGCGGCAGGCGGCGTGAGAATGACGAACTGGCTGGGCGCACCCACGCTCTCCGTCGCGGACCTCGAATCGACTGGGCTTCCTAGTGGAGTCCTCATAGTGAACGACACAACTGTTGGCATGTGGGGCCTCATTGACTCGCTCCGAATCGACACGGAAGCGCTTGTGCTCCTTCGTGGGGAGCCTCGGGAGGACGTTGGGCCCGGCAACTGCGTGTACCTCGCACCTGGCACGGGTCTCGGCTCTGCCGCTGCAATCTTGTCTGTCGGCGAACCGACCATCGTCATCTCGTCCGAGGTGCAGCACTTGGCTGCCCCGGCCCTTGGGGCCTCAGGAGAGAAGCTGTTGAACCATCTCCGGAGACAACTCCACCACTCGGAGCCAAGCTGGGAGGACGTCGTCTCGGGACGTGGCCTGGTCAACACCTACCAAGCGTTCGGCGGCTTGAACACGACGACGAACGACGAAGCCGGTTCGATAGCTGCTGCCGCGATTGTTGGCGAGGATAGGCCAGCACGAGCCGCCCTTGACACGTACTATCGGTACGCGGGCCGGTTCGCACAGCTGCTGACGCTCGCGTTCGACGCCACCGGAGGAGTCTTCATTGGTGGAACCTCGACACAGCGCAATCTCAGCTATCTCGATTCTCGAGATTGCCACTTCCTGCAGGAGTTTCTCGACAATCGGATTCATGCTGCCTTGCTCGAGAGAATCCCCGTGTACGCCCTGCTGGGCGACTTGAACATAGAAGGCGCATGTCGGATTGCCACTGACCGGATGCTCAGCAGTAACCGATGAGCAGGGCGTCTACCTGGGGATCCTTCTGCGCGAACAACTGGACAGGTGGTGCCTGCACCGCTGTCGAACAAGCGCTTCGACCATGACAAGACAAGGCCCGCGAGCTACGCTCAAACCTGACGAGGCAGGTTCGGCCTCGTCTTGCGGGTCAAGCGCAAACACGTTCGACGGAATCGGTTCAAACTGCGTTCCATATGGCCCGCCTAACGTGTTTAGGTTTGAGCGGCGGGCTGTGCCGCCTCTCTTCACTCTAGCGCTTCTTGCCGTCCGCTAGAATCCTTGGTTAGCCCGCGGGCACCTAGAAGAATCGGTCCCACAGCATGTAGGCGATGCTGGCAATCAAGGCGATGCGAATAGCGATGGACAAGGGCGTGTAGCACAGCGTACCCTTCTCTCGCTTCACCTCGAACGGGAGTCTGCCCCGCCAATACCTCCCCGGATTGAGACCGAAGTGGAAGACAGCAGCATTCGTTGAGACTTTCAGGACGTACCCCGGGATGAACATCTGCCGGATGGAGAACAACGTCGCGTCCTGCACCTCATCGTATGGAATCGTCCAGTCACCACATTCGAGGCGGTCGCGATACACCTTGAGTAGCGCCCGTCTCGACAGCGACCAGTTGACGCCATATTGAAGCTGGTCGCCCTCTGCACTGGTTGCCTTCGCCATACATTCGTGCAGCGCCTGCCCCATGTGCTCCCCCTTGTCGGGCTAACGTGTTTAGGTTTGAGCGGCGGGTTGTGCCGCCTCTCTTCACTGTAGCGCTTGCGCCGTCCGCTGTTGCTCCTATGTCAATCCTACACCGCGACGGCCACAGAATCGGCGGCAAAGT
>JAQIBK010000003.1 GCA_027859125.1 Actinomycetota bacterium
AACGGGGGATATCCGCACAACAGTCTTCGAGTTCATATCCCTTCGTCATGTCTAGTGTCATCCAGGCACGTTCAGCGCAGCCTAGCACGGAATCGTCAGAGGCTTCGATACGTCTGGCACCGTCTAGACACATCCTGTTGTGTCTAGCGCGTTTGCAGTTTGGTTTGCAGAATCGCTTCAGTACCGAACTCAGATTCCCCGATGCCACGCTGCTCACGACGCAGCATGTCGTCCATTCAGCCAATGCCGAGCAAGGCGCCCCGCAACCGCCAGCCCTCCCACGCCAAGAACCACTGCAAGAGTATGCACGTTGGTGAGTGCCAATCGGACCATCAAGGCGACGATCGCTACGGAACCGAGAGCAACACCGATCCACGAGATCCAAGCATGTCGGATCCTCTCCACACCCGCCACGCCGTTCACCGTCACGAACGTGAAGAGGAAGGCCAGGCTAGCCGCTTCGACCAGAATGTCCAGGTTGCCAAGCGCCGCCAGTGACGCACCTCCGATTCCAAGAAAGAGGACGGCGCGATCAGGAATCCCGTGCCGATTCTCGTGAGCGAAAAAGGACGGCAGCTCGCCGTCTTCGGCGACACGCCTACCAAGGCGGGCAGTGGCAAAGAGCGTTGCGTTGATGGCTGAAGCGGTCGAGAACACAGCGGCCACGGAGACCAGCACCTTGCCGGCGAGCCCCAGGGCCGCTTCGCCTGCCGCGGCAAGCGCGACCTCCTTCTGTGCCACGAGCTGATCGGCTCCGACCAAAGAGGCCGCGCCGAGAGTGACAACGATGTACACAACTATCACGGAAAGGATGGCCGACAACGTAGCCTTCGGTAGAACACGATCCACTTCACGGATATCATCGTAGTCGTATGTGAGGAGTTGGAAGCCCTCATATGCCATGAAGATGGCTGCGGCACCGATAAGTCCTCCAGCGATGCCTCCGGGGCTGGCATCGGCGTAGACGACATTCGACGGCGTGAACGTCCATAGCCCGTATCCGGCGAGCCCGAGCAAGACCGCCAGCTTGCCCCACACAGTGACTATCTCGAGCCACGAGGATTCGCCCACGCTGCGCAGATTCACGACCACAAGAACACCGATGATGGCGACGGCTGCGAACCGCGGCAACCATGCCCCGCCTCCCACAACGGCGCCAAGATAGTGGCCGAACGTGAAGCCATATACCGAGATCGTGAGCACGTATCCTAGCAGGAGAACCCAAGACAGGCCCCCGGCGAACTCGTTGAGCTTCGCTTCGCGCAAGAACTCGAAAGCGCCGCCTGCCTTGTGGTAGTAGACCGACAGTGAAGCGTAGCTGTAGCCGGTACACAGTGCGACGATGCCACCCAATACGAAGCTCAGCCAAGCCCACGAACCCGCAAGCGCAATGATGACGCCCAGAACGGTGAAGATGCCGCCGCCCACCATGCCACCGACCGCCATGGACCAGGTAGCGTTGAAGCCCATCTTACCCTCGGAGGTGCTCACGACAGGGTCTGACCTCGCAATCTATGTCTCAGCATGTGGCAAACACGCCGGAACCGAGCGCTACGGCACCCGGTAGCGAGATCACGCCCTTCTCGTAGACCGCCTCGCGGCCGGAGTGGTCGTTCGAGTTCATCAGAAGTGATGCGCCCCTATCGCTTGAAGGCCCTGAACACAGCGAGCAATATCACGGCACCGATAGTGGCGACGATGATCGACCATAGGCTCAGGCCGTTGATTCCGCCGATGCCAAACAGATTGAGCACGAATCCACCGATGACCGCACCGATGACCCCGATGAGTACGGCGACAAGACATCCGCTCTCTTCTCCCATCAGGTACTGAGCGAGCAGCCCTGCCAGGCCGCCGACGATTACCCAGCTGAGAATTCCCAACGTTTCGCCTCTCGTTTCGCGAGCGTCTCCAAGACTAACGGTTGCGCTAGGCCCGAGACTCTCAGCCTTCTCTTTCACAGCATCCCAAGCACCTTCGAAGTACGTATCAGCGCCTAGCCGCCCCCTGTCGGTTCGCTGCACAACCGGCTTGCCTTCTGATAGTGCTCTTCTACTTTCCGGCGGTCCTCAGCTTCGGGCAGCCCTTCGCTCGCTCCTCTGGCGATCATCTTGGCATGCCGTCGGAGAACCACGAGGTCTTCTGGGCGATGTACGTATCCCGCAACCGTGGCGATTGTTTCCAGCAGACGGATGGTCACCGTAGAGCTGGAACGGCCGTATTGCCGAATCTGGTCAAACGCCGCATCCGTGATGTCGGAGAACGTGATGACCGGCGCGATCACCCGAAGCTGATCTTCAGTGTCATAGCGATACGGCGACGGCATCTCTCTTTGAGCCACGCGGCATAGTGCGGACCCCAACCGGTCCACACACGTCACCGCTGTGAATGGGTCGTTCAGGCCGGGGGAAAGGGCTCGTATCGCGATCTCGACGAGTTGGTTGACCACAAACTCAATGTCTTGGACGGATGTTCGCTGGTTGCCCATGGAGAACGCGGAATTGACCCGTTCGGTCAGCTCATCGGTAACCCGGTTTCCCGGCCAGACCAGCACCAGCGGGGTATCAGGAACGACATAGTGGCCGGGCCGTCGCACCAGTCTAATGACCACATCTGCTTCAACGGCCAACTTCATCAAGGTATCTCCATCGATGAGTTGAAGGTAGCCATCTTTGGCACAGCCAACTGGACAAGCCTCCCGGTCGAGCGTGTCGAGGAAGTCCTTGTCGGGTGTGTCCGTCGGAATCCGTGGTGCTTCCTGTCCGACTTCTTCCGGGAACAGCCGCTCGATCCCATCGATCAACTCCGTTCCGACCCGCGCCACCATCTCGTTGGCCTGGATGGATAGGGACACGTGGTGGATGAAGTAGATGAACACCCCCACGCTCGCGACCGCGAGCAGCACGCCGACGGCTACCGACAGGTGAGGGGTGAAAGCAACCTCATCAGCGCGGCGGATGGTGCGCAGGACCAGCAAGCAGTACAAGAAAGTGGCGACGAACGTGCCGAGTGCCACTTGAGTCGTGGTGTCTTGCATGAAGACGCGAAGCAGCCGGGGCCCGAGTTGCGACGAGGCAAGCGACAGAGCGATCAAGGTCATAGAGAAGACCACCCCGGCTATGGTGATCATTGATCCAGCGATGGCTCCCAGCAAGGCACTGGCCCCCTCCGCCCC
>JAQIBK010000176.1 GCA_027859125.1 Actinomycetota bacterium
GCCCAGAACCGTCTCCGGAATGATGATCTCGGTATTCGGAAAATCGAACAGCGAGTTGGGATTGGCCAAGAGGACATTGGTGTCTAACACTATGGTACGCATCGCACCTCGCAGGGTTCTAGTTGATGGTATTCAGTAGGTCACTTGAGAAATGCAGTTTGATGAGCCTCAACACTGAGCGGCACATCCAAAGGATTACCGCCGATCCAGTTCAGCAACGGTCGGGCGATCCACGTTCCCTGGACTTCGAACAGGGCCCACACGTGGGCTCGCTCTGCATCCTCGTCGTACTGGTATACCTGGGCGCCATTCTGCAATGCGTACTCGACCGCTGCGATGCCGTTGGTGTCGCGGTCGCCCCCGGTCGAGGCGGCTACCGATGCTGCACGCGCGGCAACTTGCCTGACCTCAGACTTCGCCGTCACATAGCGACCAACGTCATTGATCAACGTGCCCATGAGCGCCAGTGCTATCACCAACACCAGAACCTTCTTCAGCACCTCTGCGACACCTCCATGAAACGAGATACGTTCAGTGTACCGCTACCGGGTCGTGTCGACAGGAGTGTCAGTGTGTGTTTCCTGTGCGGATAGAGCACGCTTGCGAATGAAAGCGAGTAGCGTGCCGAGGAGAATCACCACACCGGCGATGATGGCGAGGCGATCCAGATACGAAGCGCGCACGCTCACTGTGTGGCTCGTGAGGATCGTCTCGCCCGATCGTATCGCTATTCCAAGTTTGCCCGAGATGGAAGATTGCAGGTCCACCGGTATGGTCAGGAAGTTCTCCGATGGCCTTACTGTCAGCTGCATCGTCGCTTCGCTCCCAAGTGCGAGCCCCGTTGTCGACAGATCGACCGTCAGGAGCAGGTTCTTGTCCGAGGCATTCACAATACTGATGGGTATTCGTCCCGAAGAACTCGACAGGGTCAGGTCGGGCGCGCTGATAGAGACAGCGCCCAAGTACGAGTCTGCGATCCGCAGCGCCGCAGCGCTGTGCGCCCTTCCTCGATCGATCAGTCCCCAGCCATCGTCGGGACCGGCCCAGCAGCGACTCTGCGCACGCATGGCCGAGTCCGTGGAGGAGATCGCCTCGGGATCCAAGACTCCAGTGGTCAGCTCGAACGCCCGGGCGAGATGAGTCGCCCTCTCGACATCCGGCCAGTAATCTCGTGGAGCCGCTTTGCCGGTGTGTGGAGTTGACGGTAATGCGATGACTCCGCTTGACGGTCCGGATGTTGCCGATCGTGCATCGGCCGACACCAGCCAAGGAGTCGAACGAAGGTTCTTGATGCACTCGATCAGCTCCGACGGAGACGAGTTGCGACCGGGGCCGAACTCCACGATTGCGATCGCTGCCGTGGTCGATTCGGTGGAGATAGCGCGATCAAAAAGGAACCGCAGTGCAGTCGGACTGTCGCCGTCAGTCAACGCTTCCGACAGATCGGAGTCGATGACAAGGGCTCGGGTGGAGGGAACCGGCGTGGTATACACGCCGGTCGAGCAGGTCTCCTCATGGGAGCCCAGGCCCGGGTTCGAGAGGATTACGAAGTCGATGCCCGAGTCAGCCATGAGAGACAGGGTCGATTCGGAGACGGTGTCGCCCAGAATGGCGGTTCCTTCTACGGGAAGCGTGCCCAGAGTCGTCTCATACACGACTCGTCCTCGTTCGTAGTGCCGCTGAAGCTCGCTCATGAGACCGATCTCGTCCAGGCCCTCGAGGTCGGGGTCCGCAAATGGGACGTCCAGCAGCTCTAGCCGACCCGTCTCTATTGCCTGACGCAGTAGGTCCAGGGTCTCGGCGCACTCGATCGCCCCTGGTTCATCAGGCCCGACGATACGAACACCGCCCGCCCCGATCGTCTCGTAGCCCTGAGAGGCGATGCTCCATTCCTCTATCAGTACGGGTGCGATCGCGATGGAGAACACGGCGCCAGGGTCATCGAGAATGTGACGAGACAACTCATTCACAGCCGCTCGCGCGTGAGTGTCATCGATGGGATCAGCCGCGAAGCGTCCCGACGGGTCAAGGGCAGGAGCACAGCCGATGCGCACGACCGCTGCAAGTGCCATTGGTGCTCGTTCCGGATCGTGCACGAGTAGGTTCTCGTTGATGATGTGTTCGATCACGCGCCCGTCCTCGGCCAGTTCGACACCGACGCGCACCTCAATGGGGTACGCATTCGGAGTCATGTCGAGGGCTGTGAGTTCCTTCTCAAAAGCGAATGAGACGGTCGAGGTCGTCACATCATTGAGGACTTCCGTCTTCTGGTAGATCAAAGGACCGTCGGGACTGTACAGCCGGACACGTGCCTCCAGATACGACGCTGCGGCGGGCAACTCCACGGAGACATCGAGATCGAGAGCGCCGGTGGGCGGAACGGAGATCGACGATTTGGTCACGATCGCGCGCCCGTCCCCTTCGGCCCCAAGGGACATCGAGGTCGGTGCAGCGCGTGCTGTGAGTAGGGGAATGAGAGCAGAACAGATCACAACTGCTACGCAAGCGCACAGGAAGCGGTGCCATGTTTGCCGAAGTGAATTCACAGGAGCCTTTCGCAGACGGTGCCGACTGTCACAGCACCGTGTACCATTGAATCGATACGGGCAGATAGATTATCGCATGTAGCTGGCGAAAGGATGTCGCGGGATATGGTATCGCAGCAGAGCAAGGCATCTCCCATACCTGAGATTCTGCCATTGATCCCACTCAGGGATCTCATACTCTTTCCTAACTTGGTCGTGCCCCTGTTCGTGGGCAGGGATCGTTCCATCAAGGCGCTCGAGGAGGCAATGCGCGAGAGTCACCTCGTGGCACTTGTGACGCAGAAGGTCGCCGAGACTCAGGAT
>JAQIBK010000023.1 GCA_027859125.1 Actinomycetota bacterium
CGCTCATGCCCTTCTACCAGGCGATCGTCGAGGCGAACCCGTGGATGAACCAGGCGGCGCTGTTCGGGATCTCGTGGACGCTGTGGTTCCGCGGGTTCCTCGTGTTGAGCTTGAACTCGTCGGCGTACCTGTGCGAGATCTTCCGCGCGGGCATCCAGTCGATCCCCCGTGGGCAGATGGAGGCGGCGCGCTCGCTCGGCATGACCGCGCCGAAGGCGATGTTCTACGTGATCATCCCGCAGACGGTGCGTCGCATCCTGCCGACGATGATGTCGGAGTTCATCCTGCTGTTCAAGGACACGTCGCTGCTCGCGGCCGTGGGTATCGGCGAGATCGTCCTCAGGGCGCGTGAGGTCGCGGCGGCGCAGTTCAATCCCTCGCCGTACGTCCTCGCGGCTGTGTTCTACCTGTTGCTCACGATCCCGCTCGGTCGTTTCGTGGCCAACCTCGAGGACCGCCTCGCGGCCTCGGCGGGCAAGGGCGGCGCGCCGAGACCGCCGATCGACCCGGACAGTATCGACTCGGAACACGTGGTCTCGTTGCCGGACCACGCCGAGCAGCGCGCGTAGGGAGGAGCCGCGGGATGACGCCAGAGACGAGCACGGGCGCCCGGGAGGACGCCGGCGCGGACACGACCGCCGATGCGGTCGTCGAGTCGACCTTCACGCCCTCGACCTGGGACTCGGACGAGCCGATCGTGCGGATCAAGGATCTACACAAGGCCTTCGGCGACCTCGTGGTCCTGCGCGGTGTGGACATGGAGGTCGACAAGGGCGAGGTGGTCGTCATCCTCGGTCCGTCGGGGTCGGGCAAGTCGACCCTCCTGCGCTGCGTCAACCGGCTGGAGCAACCCACCGACGGCGAGGTCTGGTTCGAGGACACACAGGTGAACCACCCGAAGGCCAACATCAATCAGGTGCGCGAGCATATCGGCATGGTGTTCCAGGCGTTCAACCTGTTCCCGCATCTGACGGCGAAGGGCAACGTCATGCTCGCGCAGCGTAAGGTGCTCGGCCGCTCGAAGGAGGAGGCCGAGCGCAGTGCGGTCGCCATGCTCACGAAGGTGGGACTCGACGATAAGATCGATTACTTCCCGTCCCAGCTCTCCGGCGGGCAGCAGCAGCGTGTCGCGATGGCCCGTGCGCTCGCGATGGACCCGCACGTGATGCTGTTCGACGAGGTGACCTCGGCGCTCGACCCCGAACTGGTTCGCGGCGTGCTCGAGGTGATGAGTGACCTCGCCGAGGCGGGCATGACGATGCTCGTGGTCACCCACGAGATAGGCTTCGCACGCGAGGCCGCCGACCGTGTCGTGTTCATGGACGGCGGCGTCATCGTCGAGCAGGGCACGCCGGAGGAGATCTTCGACCACCCGCAGCACGAGCGGACGCAGGACTTCCTCGGCCACATCAGGTAGCCCCCCCCCGAGCGGGTAAGCTCTCAGTAAGGAATACCGGACTAAGGAGCATCCAACATGAACGTGATGGTCAAAGGTCGCCATATGGACATCACCCCCGCGCTCAAGGACTACGCGGAATCGAAGACCGAGAAGGCCGCGCACATCCTCGACCACCAGGTGATGCAGGCGGACGTAGAGCTCTACGTCGAGAGGAACCCGGCCATCGAGAACAACCAGGTGTGCGAGATCACGATGTTCACCAAGGGTCCCGTGATCCGCGCCAAGGAGGCGGCGACCGACCTGTACGCGGCGATCGACCTGGCCAGCGACAAGCTCGAGCGCCAGCTGCGCAAGTACAAGGGGAAGATGATCGACCGGCACACCGGGAAGGGGCAGCCGGCCCCCAAGGAGCTGTTCGCCAATATGACCTGGCCGGGCCCGGATCCTCTCGGAGGCGGGCTTCCGCCGGAGATCGTGAAGACGAAGCAGGTGTCGGTCCATCCGATGACCGTCGAGGACGCCGTACTCCAGCTCGAACTGCTCGGCCACGACTTCTTCATCTTCGCGACGCAGGACTCCGCGCACTCCATCAACGTACTATATCGCCGGGGCGACGGAGACTACGGGCTGATCGAGCCGACCGTCGTCGAGGAATGACATTTCGGCGGTTCGCTGACCTGCGTGGATGTAAGGCTTCCTCAGGTAGCTCCAGTTGACACCCTTCGTCCTGCTCGCCTATCGTGACTAGAAGCAATGGGCTCGCGGAGTGAGTCGCAGATTACGCCGAACCAGGGAGCTCCGTCGTGGATGAGGGCATCTCGCAGGTCACTCTCGAAGAGATCGAAGAGTCGCTCTGCAAGATCGGTGAGATAAAGGCCGCCCGGGTCGTTGCGTCCTCTTTCGGCTCCATAGAGGAGATCCACGTCCTCGCTCTGCCGACCAAGCCCCCCAAGCAGCTGGTCAGAGACATCGAGTCTCTTATCATGGCGCGATTCGGGATCGAGATAGACCACAAGAAGATCTCCATCGCCCAACTGGGTGAGGACGTCGTCGAGAAAGGATCGCCCTCGCTTCACCCGCGGGCGCGCATCGACGGCATACAGACGCAGGTACATGGCGTGTCGGCCACGGTGACCGTCCACCTTGATTTCGAGGGCAGGGCGATCGACGGGTCGGCCTCCGGGCCGGCGAGTCAGACCGGTCGCCTCCGTCTCGTCGCACAGGCGACCATCGACGCTGTGGAGAAGTACCTCGACCACGAACTGAGCTTCGCGCTCGAGGACGTCGCGGTCTGCAAACTCGGCGGGGAACAGGTCGCGGTCAGCTGCATGGTCCTCGTCACGACCCTGGGCGAACAAGCGTTCGCGGGTTCGGCGCTGGTACGACAGAACGAGAACGATTCGATCGTTCGCGCCACCCTGGACGCGGTGAATAGACGACTAGGTTTCTTGACAACTGCATAGTCCTCTTGGACCAGCACCCGTGCTCATCGGACATGACAATCGGATCGAGTTCTTGAGCGGAGCGGATAGAACTCTTCCATTGTTAGCGGTATGGGAGAAGACCACATCAGACAGGGGGTCTTCTCAACATGAAGCGCATGCTGATCGTTCTCGCCTCGCTGGCCACTCTCGTGCTCAGCAGTGGTGCCAAGGTGTACTGGTAGGCGTCACCAATAGTGCTGGATCCATGTTTGAGGAGACGGGCCGATGAAGCAACCGGTCCGTCTCCTCGTACTTGTAGGGGCAGTTGTGGTGGTCGCCGGGACAGTGTCTTGGCAACTCGTGGTCAAGTTCGGTGTACCCCTCAGCCCCCTGCTGGGATTGCTGATTCTTGCTGAGGCGACGTCGGAGCTCTTCCCAATCCGTCTTTCTGAGGATACAACGATCTCGGTCTCGTATCCGCTGGATGTTGCGGCTTTGGTGTTGTTTGGTCCACCGGCGGCGCTACTGACTGCGTTGGCAGGGATAGTCTCGCACTTGATCAAGAGCGGGAAGGGTGGCATCAAGGCAGTCTTCAATGTTGCGCAGGTCTTGACTGCCACAGGTATCGCTTCGATTGCCTACGTTCTCGTGGCTGGCTCCATGAGCCTTCCCACCGATGGAGTCGAGTATCTTGATGCTTCTGTGTATCCGGAAATGCTGCTTCCCACAGTTATCTTCTCCGTAGTGGCGTTCTTGCTCAATACGACTCTGGTTGGTGGTGCCGTCTCCATCACACAGTCAGTGCGGTTCGGCTCCGTTTGGCGATCCAGCTTTGGCTGGCAACTCTCCACTCAACTGGCCCTGGCGCTGATGGGACTGACCCTCGCCCATGCACTTCTTGCCGCTGGGGCGGCTGGATTGCTTCTGTTCTTCACCCCCCTGGCGATCGTCCGCAGCTTGCTGCTTAGCACTATTGGCC
>JAQIBK010000019.1 GCA_027859125.1 Actinomycetota bacterium
TTCCTGTACACCGAGAGATCTGGAGCTCCCGATAAAGAAGTGTTGGTTCTACCAGTTTTTGCCGAGGCCACGAACAAGGCGAAGCCCGACACAAGTGTACCCTGTGTCGGGCTTCGCCCACAATACGCCGCGCAAGACGCGGGTTCAGTCCGTCTTGAGATGAACATCCTTGAGCTGGCGAGCAGAGACCACATCGGGCGCACCAGAGAGCGGGTCGGCACCAGAAGAAGTCTTGGGAAACGCGATCACGTCGCGAATCGAGCTCGCACCCGCAAGCAGCATGATGAGCCGATCCAAGCCCAAGGCGATGCCTCCATGAGGCGGCGCACCCAAGGTGAGGGCCTCAAGCAGGAATCCGAACTTCTCGTCGGCTTCATCCGAATCGATACCCAGGATTCCCAGAACACGCCGCTGGAGATCGGGGTTGTGGATACGCAACGTGCCTCCGCCGATCTCAAGCCCGTTCATGATGAGGTCGTAGCTGTACGAAAGCGCCTCTAGCGGCTTGGTCTCTAGCTCTTCCACATGCTCGGCGAATGGCATCGTGAAAGGATGATGATTGGCGGCATAGCGGTCTTCCTCGGCGTCGTACTTGAACATCGGGAAGTCCACGACCCACAGTGACGCCCAACCTGTTCGCTCGATCTCGAGCGCGTCGGCCATGTGGAGTCGAACGACTCCGAGAACCTCATTGGCGGTGTCGTGGGAATCGGCGACCATCAGCACGAGATCACCGGGCTCAACGTCGAGCTCGGCGCGAAGTGCGGCCATCTCCTCGTCGGTGAAGAACTTGGCTATGGGCGAGCGAACGTCGCCACCCGTCGTGAACGCGACCCAGGCGAGCCCCTTGGCACCGGCATCGAGTGCGACCTGATTCAGCGCGTCGATCTTGCCGCGGCTCCAGTCACCTGCGCCCCTGGCATTGATGCCCTTGATGCTGCCCCCGGAGTTCGCAACGCTCGCAAAGACCTTGAACGACGAATCGGCGAATATCTCTGTGAGCTGATGCAGCTCCATTCCGAAACGCAAGTCAGGACGATCGCAGCCGTACCGATCCATCGCGTCCGCCCAAGTCATGCGCGGCAGCGGGACAGGCAAGTCGACGCCCGCCTCCTTCATGACCTCGTGCATGATCTCCTCCATGAGAGCCAAGATGTCCTCCTGGCTGGCGAAGGACATCTCGATGTCTACCTGAGTGAACTCGGGCTGACGGTCAGCACGGAGATCCTCATCGCGGAAACAGCGGGCGATCTGGTAGTAGCGCTCGATCCCGCCGACCATGAGCAGCTGCTTGAAGAGTTGCGGGGACTGCGGCAATGCATAGAACTTGCCGGCGTTCATGCGACTCGGCACGATGAAGTCACGAGCGCCCTCAGGCGTCGACTTTGTCAGGATCGGAGTCTCGACCTCCATGAAACCGCGATGCTCCAGCGACTTGCGGAAGCGCTGCGTCACGCGGTCACGCAACTGCAGCGCGGCGAAGACCTCAGGGCGACGAACGTCGATGTACCGGTACTTCATGCGAGTGACTTCGTCAGTCTCGATGCCCGCCTCGATCTCGAACGGCGGCGTCACCGATTGGTTCAGAACTGTGACCGAGGTGATGACGACCTCGACCTGCCCGGTTGGCATGTTGGCGTTCTCCGTGCCGTCAGGACGATGGCGAACGACACCCTCCAGTTCTAGCACCCACTCGGGGCGCACCTTCTCGGCGAACACGAACGCCTCACCTGAGGCATCGGGATCGAACGTGCACTGCACTAGACCCGTGCGGTCTCGCACATCGATGAAGATGAGACCGCCGTGGTCACGGCGCTTGTGGACCCAACCGGCCAGTGTGACCTCGCTGCCGATGTCATCGGCGGTCAGAGCGCCACAGGTATGTGTTCTGATCGAGTAACGTGCATCCAACATGGGTGGGTGCCCTTTCGTCCGATCCTAATAGGAGCTTGTCTGTATCGATACCCTCAAGTGGGGTTTCAGTCGCTGATTCTGAAACGATCCGAGACGACGGACGCGACATCCGCGAGCGGAAATCTGATCTCCTCGCGCGTGGACATGTCCCGAACGGTCACCTCACCCGCCGAAATCTCGTCGGGTCCAACGACGACCACGGCGCGCGCGCCGAGACGGTCGGCCTGCTTGAACTGGCTCTTGAGCGAACGACCCTGGTGATCCATCTCCGCAGCCGCGCCAGCATCGCGAAGCGCGGCGGTGATAGAGAACACGTCCGCGCTCACACTGTCGTCGACGCGTGCAACGTACACATCGGCAAGCGCAGGCACGGGCACTTCCACACCAGCAGCCTCAAGTGCGAGCAACGTGCGCTCGAAACCTAGCGCGAAGCCCAGCCCCGGAGTTGCAGGTCCGCCGTACTCCTGCATGAGACGATCGTAGCGTCCGCCTCCGCCGATGGCGTTCTGCGAGCCAAGGCCGGCGTCGACCTGCACCTCGAACACGGTGCGCGTGTAGTAGTCCAGTCCGCGAACGAGCTTGGGGTCCTCCTCGTACGCGATGCCGAGCGAGTCCAGGTTCGTCTTGACCGCTGCGTAGTGAGCCGCGCATTCATCGCACAGCTCATCGCGCATGATCGGCGCATCGGCCATGATCTTGCGACATGCGGGATTCTTGCAGTCGAATGCTCGCAACGGGTTCGTGTTCGCTCGGCGGTTGCATTCGTCGCACAGCTCAGCACCGTGATCGCCGATGAAGGCCGCGACCTTGTCACGGTATACGGGTCGGCAGTTCTCATCGCCCATTGAGTTGAGAAGCAACCTCATGTTCTCGACCGGCACGCCGACAGCCTCAAAGAAGCGGACGAGCACCATGATGACCTCGGCATCGACGGACGGCTCGGACATGCCGAGCGCCTCGATACCGATCTGCCAGAACTGACGCATGCGACCCTTCTGAGGGCGCTCGTAGCGGAACATGGGTCCGGCATAGTAAACCTTGGCGAATGAGCCCTGCTGCACGAGCGTGTGCTCTAGCGCGGCACGCACGACGCTTGCAGTACCCTCGGGACGCAGCGTGAGTGATCGCGAGGAGCGATCCTCGAACGTGTACATCTCCTTGGAGACGATATCGGTCGCCTCGCCGATGCCGCGCGTGAAGACCTCGGTGT
>JAQIBK010000204.1 GCA_027859125.1 Actinomycetota bacterium
TGTGCGGGCTGGGGTGCCTGTTTGGGCGTCCCTACCACAACGGCGTTGTGCGGGATTTGCTGCAGGTGCAACTCCCGCACATCGACGTTGTGTTCGGGACGCACAATCTGGCACACCTGCCCGCTCTTCTGGAGAGTGCAGAACGCGAAAGCGCTCCCGTTGTCGAGATACTTGAATCGTCGCTTGATTTCGCAAGCGACCTGCCAGCCGTGAGGGAGCACCCGTGGCATGCCTGGGTCCCGATCACGGTCGGATGCAACAACTACTGTACGTACTGCGTCGTCCCCTACGTTCGCGGACGTGAGCGCTCCCGGCCGCTTCAGGACGTTGTCAGCGAGTGCGAAGGCCTCGTGGCTGAAGGAGTTCGAGAAGTAACACTCCTCGGGCAGAACGTGAACTCATACGGGCGAGATATCCACGGTGAACCGCAGTTCGCCTCGGCACTCCGTGCGGTTGCCGCAACAGGAATCGATAGAATCCGATTCGCAACCAGCCATCCCAAGGATCTCTCAGATGAGACGATCGCAGCTATGGCGGAGATACCCCAGGTCTGCCGTTCACTTCACCTCCCCGTGCAATCGGGATCAACAAGGATCCTGAAGGCCATGAACCGCACATATACTCGTGAGCAGTACCTCGATCTTGTCGAGCGCCTCTACGCGGCCATGCCTGATCTCGCTTTGTCCACGGACGTGATCGTTGGCTTCCCGGGCGAGACCGAAAATGACTTCCTGGATACTCTGAGTCTTATTGAGACTATTCGCGAGGACCAGGCATTCACGTTCATCTACTCACCGCGTGAGGGCACCCCTGCAGCCAGTCTGCCTGATCGCATTCCTCGTGACATCGCGCAGGAGCGCTTCGAAAGGCTCGTGGATGTCGTTCAGGACTCTGCGTATCAAAGGAATCGACCATATGTCGGGACCCTGCAACGCGTTCTGGTCGAGGGAACGTCCAAACGAGATGACAATATGCTCACTGGACGCAACGAGGGCAACAAAGTAGTTCATGCTCCTTTGGCCGTCGGCCGATCAATTGACGAGTATGCGGGCAACTTCGTTGACGTTCGAATCACAGAGGCGCAGAAGTGGTTTCTCGTGGGCGAAATTGAGGGAGATACCGCCACGTAAGCGAAACGAACGGCTTGGAGGTGCGCGGCAATGACGAGAGCGGTGTTCGGTGTTATCGCGCCACATCCGCCGATAATGGTGGAGGCGGTGGGTGGCTCTCGCTCGCAAGTAACGTCATCGTCGATCGAAGCTCTCAGCCATGCTGGAAGACTCCTCAAGCAGTTCAATCCTGACACGATCGTAATCATGTCTCCCCATTCGCCTGCGGCTGCAGATGCCTTCGCCATCGAGACCTCTGAGCATCTGCACGGATCTCTCGCCCAGTTCGGGGCACCTTCGGCTGGTCTCCGCATCGACGGCGACCCTGAGTTCGCGAATCTGTTGCTGGCGATGCTGGCCGCCCGCGGCATCCCAGCCCTTGACCGGAGCACGATCCCCTCCATGCAGTCGGGAGTGCTCGACCATGGCGTCCTGGTTCCAATGAGCTTCCTGGATCCCAAAGGAACTCATAGGCTCCTGAGTCTGTCCGTATCCTATCTGCCCCTCAGCACACATCGCGAGGTTGGACAGGCGATCGCCGCCGCGGCAAGTGTCCTTGGTCGAAAGGTGGCATTCATCGCCAGCGGCGACTGCAGCCACAGACTCACAGCCGATGCGCCATCGGGCTTCAACGTTCGTGGAGCCGAGTACGACGCCTTGCTGACTGAGATCATCGCTCAGGGAGACTTCCGGGCACTCCTCGATATCGACGATGAACTCATCGAGGCTGCGGGGGAGTGCGGAGTGCGCTCGTTCGCAACTCTCGGCGGTTTCGCTGGCGATGCTCCTTCGGAGGTGCTCTCCTACGAAGGACCATGGGGCGTGGGGTATCTTACGGCAGTCGTAGGCTACGGCGCTACACCGCGCGAGGGAATCAAGAACGGCGGCGCCGGATCCGTCGAGCACACGTTGGTTGCCCTTGCTCGCAGTGCAGTGAACGCATACGTGACTGATGGGATCGTCATTCAAGCTCCCGTACTGACCGAACCGGAGTTTCCAAAGCAAGCAGGAACGTTCGTGAGCCTGCACCGAAACAACGAACTCCGTGGATGCATCGGAACCATCGTTCCCACACGTGACTCTCTAGCCGAGGAGATCATTCGCAATGCGATCGAGGCGGCGGTGAACGATCCCCGCTTCAATGCACTCACTTCTGCTGAGTTGTCCGACCTCGATATCAAGGTGGACGTTCTCCACCCTCCCGAGCCAGCGACGCTGAACGACTTGGACCCCTTCACTTATGGCGTGATCGTGGCCTGTGGATGGCGACGAGGCCTCCTCCTTCCTGATCTCGAGGGCGTTGATACGGCACAGATGCAGATCGATATCGCGATGCGCAAGGCCGGCATCCGTCCGGGTGAGCCTATCGAGCTCGAGCGGTTCAGGGTGGAGCGGTATGTCTGAGACAGACGACTCAAGATCGCAAAGGGTTGTCGCAGTTGTGGGCCCTACCGCCGTTGGCAAGACCACGCTAGCCGAGGATCTGGCCGTCCTACTCCATGGAGAAGTGATCAGCGCTGATTCGATGCAGGTGTATCGAGGCATGAACGTTGGCACGGCCAAGCCTCCGCAGTCTGAGCGGCGCGTACCGTATCACTGCCTGGATCTCGCGGATCCTAGCGATGACTTCTCCGCCGCGCTGTTCCAACGGTGCGCTAGAGCAGCGATCGAAGAGATCGCCGACAGAAACAAGCTACCGATACTGGCCGGAGGCACGGGTCTGTACATCCGCGCCGCACTAGATGACATGCACTTTCCTGCCGGAGACACGAGGGGAGGGTTTCGCGCACAGCTTGAGGCTCGAGCTGAGGTCGATGGTGCCGAAGCAATGCACGCACGATTGTTCGAAGTGGATCCCTCGTCGGCGGAACTGATCCATCCGAACAACCTGAGGCGCACGATCCGGGCCCTGGAGATGGTCTCTGAGGGAGCATCGTATGCCGAACAGGCAGCTGGTTTCGAGATCAGGGAGTCCATATACGACACGGTGTTCATCGGGTTGACAATGGACCGCGAGGCTCTTTATCGCCGTATCGACGCCAGGGTGGACCATATGATCGCGTCCGGCCTGCTCAACGAGGTCCAAAAGCTGCTGCGCTCCAACATGCGAGAGGCGATCACGGCACAGCAGGCCATTGGATACAAGGAGTTCGTGTCAGTGCTGGAGAATGGTGCTGATATGAATACGGCCATCGATGATGTCAAGCGTTCAACACGGCGGTACGCGAAACGACAGATGACATGGTTTCGCGGCGATCCTCGTGTGCAGTGGATCGATGTTACGGATCTGTCACCGAATGAGGTGACCCGACACGCCATCGAACTGCTAGATTCGCTGAAACCCGAGTTCATGAATGACAGTTCCAAAACCAAGAGGGGATAAGGACATCATGCTGCTTGAATTCACAAAGATGCATGGACTCGGCAACGACTTCGTGGTGATCGAGGATCTCGCGGAGGATATCGACTTCTCACCCGAGGCTGTGCAGTGGTTCTGCGACCGGAACTTCGGAGTCGGTGGCGACGGCCTGATCCTGGTGCGCCCGGCGACCGCTCCCGACGCCGACTTCTTCATGCTCTACTACAACGCCGACGGAACCACTGCTGAGATGTGCGGCAACGGTATCCGTTGTTTTGCGAAGTACCTGGTCGATCACGGTCATGTCTCGGCTGATAGCGACCAGATCGCCGTTGAGACACTAGGCGGCATCAATTCGATCACCGTGACGCGCGACAACGAGGGCAGAATGCTTCTTGCGACCGTTGACATGGGTGAACCGATCCTGAACCCCGAGGACATCCCGGCTGACTACTCGGGCGACCAGGTCTTTGAATGTCCATTGGAAACAGAGCTTGGTACGTTCACGATTACCGCACTATCCATGGGCAATCCGCACGCGGTCATCTGGGTGGATGACGTTGATTCGGCACCCGTCGATACCGTCGGTCCGCTGATCGAGTCCGACGCCCACTTTCCAGCCAAGACCAATGTGGAGTTCGCACAGAACACGGCCGACGGACGTATTCTGCTTCGTGTCTGGGAGCGCGGCGTTGGCGAGACGATGGCTTGCGGAACGGGCGCCTGCGCGGCCCTCGTCGCTGCGGCGCTGAGTTGCCGAGTGGGACGTCAAGCAACGATCGAGCTTCCCGGCGGCGAACTGGACATCCATTGGGCTCCTAGTGGTTCTGTGATGATGACTGGACCTGCGAACGAGGTGTTCACGGGGACCGTCAACCTACCCGAGGACGGCGAGTAGAGGGCTTTCACTCCTCTAGCTTGAAGACCAACGCGCGCACGTATGGGAAGCATTTGCTACCATGTGTCATCAATGCTCGGGAACAAGGGTTGTTCTCGGGTGCTTCGAACACTCGACGCAAACCATGAAGGGGATGTCATCACTGTGAGGACCGCCAGTCGCATAGAACACCTGCCTCCGTACCTTTTCGCTGAGATCGACCGCAAGAAGGCAGAGAAAGTGGCACAGGGCATTGACGTCATCTCCCTTGGCATCGGTGATCCAGACACCCCCACGCCCGACCACATCGTTGACGCCATGGCCGAGGCGATCCGCAACCCAGCCAATCATCAGTATCCCAGCTACTACGGGGCCAAGCGCTATCGCGACGCCGCATCTCAGTGGATGAAGAACCGCTTCGGTGTCG
The DNA here is from genome assembly GCA_027859125.1 of Actinomycetota bacterium. Classification (GTDB taxonomy): domain Bacteria; phylum Actinomycetota; class Coriobacteriia; order Anaerosomatales; family UBA3086; genus UBA3086. The sequence goes on from JAQIBK010000204.1 coordinate 4,773, forward strand.
ACGTCGACCCAGATGACGAGACCGTGGCCCTCATCGGCAGCAAGGAGGGTCTCGCACACATCTTCCTGGCGTTCGTCGACCCCGGGGACTACACGCTAGTGCCCGGCTGCGGATACCCCGTGTATCACACGGGTGGCATTCTTGCCGGCGGCAAGAGCCATTTCATGCCCATGACCGAGGAGAACAACTTCCTCGCGGACTTCGAGTCCACACCTCCGGAGATCCTGGCCAAGGCCAAGATGATGTTCCTGAGCTACCCCAACAACCCGACGTCTGCCATCGCGACGCCAGAGTACTTCGACAAGGCCATCGCATTCGCCAAGAAGCACGATCTGCTTCTGATCCACGACAATGCGTACTGCGAGATCGGCTTCGATGGCTACGAGCCCATCAGCCTCATGGAGCGCCCGGGTGCCAAGGAAGTCGCCATCGAGCTCTTCAGCTGTTCCAAGGCGTACAACATGACCGGCTGGCGCGTGGCGTTCGCAGTGGGCAACGCCATGGCGATCAAGGCGCTCGGCACAGTCAAGAGCAACATCGACTCCGGCGTGTTCACCGCAGTCCAGGACGCAGCGATCCAGGCTCTTCTCGGCCCGCAAGATAGCGTGCACGAGCTCGTGGAGATGTATCAGCACCGCCGTGACCTCGTGATAGACGGTTTGACCAAGATCGGTCTCAAGGCACATCCGTGCAAGGGGACCATCTTCGTGTGGGTCAAGGTTCCCGACGGATACGGCTCAGCCGAGTTCGCGACGAAGGTGCTCGAGGAAGCCAACGTCATCATCGCGCCGGGCAATGCGTACGGCCCCAGCGGAGAAGGCTACATCCGAATATCACTCGCTACGCCGGACGATCGACTCATCGAGGCTCTCGGACGCATCGAGAGCACTCTGTAGAGGAGCACACCGCCCTTGAGCGGACGCTTCAAGCCCGAGGAAGTACTCCGCGAGCACCGTGCAACTGCGGTGCTCGTTGGCGTTGACCTTGGCAACCCACTCTGGCCTATCGACGAGTCGCTGGCAGAACTGGAGCGCCTCGTTCACACAGCCAGCGCTGACGTGGTCGCAACGGCCACCCAGCGCTTGGATCATCCGCATCCGCGCACCTTCATCGGTAAGGGCAAGGCCGAGGAGATCGCCGATCTCGCCGAGGAACTGAGCGCCGACATCATCGTGTTCGACGATGATCTGTCGCCGCGTCAACAGGCTAACGTCGAGGATCTCGTCCCCAAAGTCAGAGTCCTGGACCGAACCGCTCTCATCCTTGAGATATTCGCCATGCATGCTGTCAGCCGTGAGGGCAAACTGCAGGTGGAGCTCGCGCAGCTCGAGTACCTTCTCCCACGATTGCGCGGCCTATGGGGCCATCTCGAGCGCGAGCGACTGGGCGGTGGCAGGGGAGCACGTTTCGGCGCAGGAGAATCTCAACTCGAAACAGACCGACGCTTGGCGCGTCGTAGAATCTCGGACTTGAAGCGCGAGCTCAAGACGGTTCGAGCATCCCGGGAGCTTCAGAGAAAGGCGAGAGCCGATTCAGGTGTGTACAAGGTCGCAGTGGTCGGGTACACGAATGCCGGCAAGTCGACATTGCTCAATGCGATAACCGATGCGGACGTGTTGGTGCAGGACATGTTGTTCGCAACGCTGGACTCGACAACGCGTCGTCTCACATTGCCCGAAGGACGTGAGGTCACGCTGACCGACACCGTCGGCTTCATCAACAAACTGCCCCACGGACTGGTCGAGGCGTTCAAGTCGACGCTGGACGAGGTACGTGAGGCCGATCTACTGCTGCATGTGGCAGATGCTTCGCACGCGCAGCTCGATTCGCAATCGGTTGCGGTCCATGAGGTGCTTTCTGAGATCGACGCGGCGAACACACCAAAGGTCCTTGTCTTGAACCAGATGGACAAGCTCGAAGAGGATGACGCTGCAGCCCTACGAAGAAGACATCCTGACGCCGTCTTCATGTCAGCGAGAACAGGTGTGGGCACTGACGAACTCATGGAGCGTATCTCGTATGAAGCTGCCCGGGGCAGCGCAACGCTGACAGTGTTGATTCCGTACACAAGGGGAGATCTGGTCCAGCTTGCGCATGAGCGCGCCCATGTAGTGAGTGAACGCCACACGGGAGAAGGCACACAGCTGGTGCTGCAGGCACCGCAAGGTATCGCCGACAAGTTCGCGGTCTTCTCCATCGAGGCAGAACCGGCTGAGTCTTAGGGGTTAGGTGCCCAGCGAGCTAGACCCGCCTGAACAGAGCGACGACCTGCCCCAACACCTGGACATCGCGCGAGTAGATGGGTTCCAACGCCGAGTTCTCCGGCTGCAGACGGATGCGATCGCTCTCACGGAAGAACCGCTTGACCGTGGCACCGTCGTCGATCATGGCGACGACTATGTCTCCATCTCGAGCCGTACTCTGCTGACGGACGACAACAAAATCGCCGTCCAGTATCCCAGCCTCGATCATGCTGTCGCCCTTGACCTTGAGGATGAACGTGGAATCGCCGACCAGATCGGCAGGAAGTGGCATGGTCGATTCAATGTTCTCCGCGGCGAGAATCGGGGCACCTGCAGCCACTTGCCCGACCAGCGGGAGAGAGCGAACAGCACCGTAATCTATCGCCGCGTCACTATCACGATAATCAAGGACCTCCAGAGCACGAGGCTTCGATGGATCGCGTCGGACGTATCCCTTTGACTCCAGCGCGGCCAGATGCGAGTGCACTGTCGAGGAGGAGGACAGCCCTACGGCCTCGCCGATCTCTCTAACGGATGGCGGGTAGCCCTGGCGATGAATCTCGCTTCGAATGAACTCCAGTATCTGTTCCTGTCGACCTGTGAGTTCGCGTGATACGTAGGTCATATCGAGCCCCCTGCATCGAAAGTATGTTCGACTGAAGTGTAACGAACTGATCCTCACACCGCAAACGTCCGTTCGATAGATCGACCCATTGCAATCGAACATACGTTTGGTATACTGAAGGCGAACACACGTTCGCCCACATGACACACCTCGGATGTCAGACCTGAACGATAGGGTGCAGGGGACAAGCATCAAATGAACGGCAGGAGGAGCAACATGACCGTACACAACACGCACGCGCACGGCCCGAATTCCCTGGTCACACCTCTCGAGGTGTTTCTGATCATGGCGGCTGTCGCCGTCGCTTTCGCGCTGATGGCGAGTTCAGTTGAGAGTCAGCCCGCATGTGCAACCGCAACACGGTCGATTCGTGTTCAGGCGTCGCAAACACTATGGGATCTGGCACAAGCGAATCCCATCGAGGGTCATTCCACGGTTGAGACGGTCGAGTACATCCGTGCACTCAATCAGATGGAGACCTCGGCCATACAGGTGGGGCAGATGATCGATGTCCCGGACTCAGGCGTTGCAACGGCGATGGTCGCCCGCTGAGCGACGCAATGTAACCGTTGGGCACTATCTTCCTCTGGCGCTCCATGATTCCTTCGGGAATTGCTCAAAGAGCGTTGTTGCCCCATCATCTTGTGTGCTAGGCTCCACAAAGGCCTAGATATAGGGGTGGAACAATGCGTTGTCCGTTCTGTGGTCATGATGAGACCAAGGTCGTGGACTCACGTGTTTCGGAGTCGCAGGACGCCATCAGACGTCGTCGAGAGTGCCTCCGATGCAGTGAGCGCTTCACGACCTACGAACGTCGCGAAGAAACCCCCCTCATGGTCATCAAGAAAGATGCCTCAACAGAGCCTTTCGATCGAGGAAAGCTTCTTCGCGGTCTCATCGTGGCGACTGCCAAGCGCAATGTGTCCACGGAGACGCTCGAGGCCCTGATCAATGACATTGAATCGGAGCTTCACAATTCGTTCCGATATGAGATCCCGGCGAAACAGCTTGGCGACATGGTTCTCAAGCGACTCAGGAGTCTCGACAAAGTGGCATACATTCGATTCGCTTCGGTCTACAAATCGTTCCAAGACTTGGATGAGTTCACACATGAGCTCAAGAACCTGAAGTAAGGCTAGTCGAACTCGCACACTAAGGAAAACTGCAAGGAGTGGCGCCTGCGAGGTGCGCTGCACGAGGGCGGGAGTCTTTGATGGTGCTCGAACGCGTTGTCAACGTAATCAAGCCTGGAGGCAAGCGCACCGCTTCTGACTCCATGGATATCGCACTTCTGGTGTCCACAAACTCCCAGCAGGAGATCAATGAGTGGAATCGCACCAAGATATCCGACTCCCTTGTGAAAGAGGCTTCCCTGGCCGAGGATCTGGCCCAGGAGATCGCGGCGGTCATAGAGGATCGTATCGAGAACACCAATCTCATGACAGTCACGACGGCGATGATTCGAGAGCTCGTCGACCTTGAGCTACTGGAACGTGGCCTCACGATGGCCCACAAGAAGCACAGTCATCTTGGTCTGCCCATGTGGGACGTGGAGCAGATCATCACGAATGCCAACAAAGAGAACTCCAACACGACTCATAATCCTGAGTCAGTCAATCTCACGATCGCTGAGACCATCCTCAAGGAGTTCGCTCTCAGGCGCGTGTTCTCGGAGGACGTCGCCGAGGCGCACTATGTTGGCGATATTCACCTTCACGACCTGGGCTTCATCGTTCGTCCCTATTGCGGTGGCCACAGCTTGGAGTACGTCAAGAAGTACGGGCTCAATCTGCCCAACATCACATCTGTGTCCAAGCCGGCAAAGCACCCCGAGGTTCTTGTTGGGCACATGGTGAAAATGGCGTCTGCTCTGCAAGGCCACTACGCGGGAGCAGTCGGTTGGGAGGCCGTCAACATCTTCTTCGCGCCCTATCTCGTAGGAAAGACCGAGGAAGAGCTCGATCAGCTGGCCCAGATGTTGATCTTCGAGTTCAATCAACTGGCTGGTGCGCGTGGTTCTCAGGTCGTCTTCACCGACTTCAACCTCTACTTCAACGTGCCCAAGCACTTCGCTGACACGCCCGCAATCGGACCCGGCGGTGTCTACACGGGCAAGACCTACAAAGAGTACGAACCCGAAGCTCAGGCGTTCGTTCGAGCCATGTTCAATGTCTATATGCGAGGCGACGCGCATGGCAAGACGTTCGTGTTCCCCAAGCCGCTACTGCACATCAACGACGACTTCTTCCTGACAGAGGGATATGAGGAGTTCTTCGATTTGGCGTGTCAGGTCGCATCAAAGCAAGGAATCACGTACTTCGTATTCGATCGCGGCGACGAGGTCACAGTCTCTCAATGTTGCAGACTCAAGCTCAAGTTGAGTGCTGAGCAACTCGATGAGACGAAGACTCCGGAGAAGATGCGGTTCTCTGCCCTACAGAACGTAACGGTCAATCTCCCGAGAATCGCATACAAAGCGGGAGGGAGTGACTCCGCACTGCTCATGGAGGTCAACCGCACGCTGGAACTGGTAGCGAAGGCGCAAGTTCAGAAGCGTGATTTCATCCAGGAACTCTTCGATCTGGGGCCTGATGGTCCACTGGGTCTGCTCACACAGAATCTTGACGGTGAGCCGTATCTCAAGATGGACGAACTCACCTATCTTGCCGGGATCATCGGCTTGAACGAACTTGTGCAAGTGCATACGGGTCAGCAGCTTCACGAGTCCGATGAGGCCCTCAGGTTCGGCCTGAAGGTTATGTCCGCGATGAACCTCAAATGTCGTGAACTCTCCGAACGCTACAATATCCACCTTGTGCTCGAGGAATCGCCAGCGGAGTCTGCCGGCTACCGTCTTGCAAAGATGGACATGAAGTACTGGCCTGAACAGACTGCGGCTGCCGTCAAGGGCGACGTAACCACTGGCGACTTCTACTACACGAACTCCATTCACATCGCCGTGGATGCGGACGTCGACTACATCGAACGGGTGGAGAAGCAATCACGCTTCCACCCTCTGATAGAGGCTGGGGCCATAGTTCACGTATGGCTCGGTGAGAGCGAACCGGATCCCGGGGCGATCAGGTCTTTCGTCGAGAAGACCTTCCGGAAGACTCAGTGCTCTCAAATCGCTTTCAGCCCGGAGTTCACTGTCTGTGAGTCATGTCAGCGAACGTCCCGCGGGCTGACGACGCAATGCCCGTTGTGCGGATCCATGAACGTCTACGGGGTCACCCGCGTAGTGGGCTACTTCTCCAAAGTCCAGTCCTGGAATCCAAGCAAGGTCGGGGAACTGTATGACCGTGTGAGAACTGGTCTCGAGGAAGTGACCGACACAGCTTCTGCGCAGTCGACGCGCTGAACCGATCACTTCTTAGCCGCCGGAGGATTGCCATGAACATCAAGCTCTTTGTGAAGACTGACTGCCCGCGATGTTCGGCAGCAAAGCGTGCGTGCGCGGGCTTGTCCGACGTAGAAACGTACAACGTGGACGACATCGATGGTCTGGCTGAAGCTTCGTTCTACGGCATTATGGCCACGCCGACTGTCTTGGTGATTGATTCCGAAGGCAACGAGGTAGCTGGCTGGCGCGGAGGAGCTCCCGAGCCGGCTGCACTCAAGAACCTGATCACGAACTAAGGGAACGGTCGAAGTGACACACGTCAATGGCACAGATACCTGCGTGACGAGCCCTGCTGGGTGTCGTGTTGCGGCATGGATGCCCACAAGCATGCTCGACTGGCCCGGTCGATTGGCCACAACAGTCTTCATTGCTGGCTGTGACCTTCGGTGTCCCTTCTGTCAGAACCCCGACCTCGTAGTTGCTCGCGATTGCGACTCGCAGACCCTGTCCGAACTCTTCTCGCACCTGTACAACCGCCGAGATTGGATCGATGGACTCGTCGTCACTGGCGGGGAGCCAACAACTGACCCGAATCTCCTGGGCTTCCTGGAAGCCGTTCACGAAACGGGTGTGGAGATCAAGCTCGACACCAATGGCAACAACCCGGATGCGCTGAGCCGCGTGCTTGACTCGGGCCTCGTGTCGTATGTGGCCATGGACATCAAGGCCACATACGAGAACTACTCTGAAGCAACTGGTGGGCGCGGCTCATGGCAGCGCGCGGACAGGAGCATCAGGCTCATAAGGGAGAGCGGTCTGGAGTATGAATTCCGCACCACCGTGTATCCGAGATTCGTCTCCAGGACGGATCTGCCCAGAATCGCTGAGTCCATTCAGGGAGCCCGAATGTACGCACTGCAGCAGTTCCGGCCCCAGAAGACACTCGCCTCGGATGCATCTGGAGTCAAGCCAATGAATCCCGACCAGCTGGTTGAGTGCGCAAGCGCTTGCTCGCGGTATCTTCCAACGATCACTCGAGGAGTGTGATGATCTGATGCGTATGGAGATCAAGCGTCTCGATATGCAGCTGCCCCTACCACGATACGCGCATCCAGGTGACGCGGGTCTTGATCTGTACTCGGCCGCTGACGTTGCCTTGGCTCCCGGCAGGCGTGAACTCATCCCAACGGGTATCGCTATCGCGATACCGGACGGGTTCGCTGGCTTCATACAACCTCGCAGTGGCCTTGCCATAAAGCAGGGATTGAGTCTGGTCAACACCCCGGGCCTGATTGACAGCCATTATCGCGGTGAGATCAAGGTGATCGCGATCAATCTGGATCCCTCGGAAACCATACATGTCGCAAGAGGTGACAAGATTGCACAGCTCGTGATCCAACCCGTCGCCAGAGTAGATCTCCAGGAAGTGCGTGAGCTCGATGAGACCGCAAGGGGGGAGGGCGGTTTTGGCAGTACTGGAGTCTGACAAACCGCGAGTTCGGGTTGCCGCGGTGATCGTAATGAACGGACGGCTGGTACTGGTTCGCCATCGCAAAGGTGAACTGGTCTACCATCTGCTCCCCGGTGGCGGTGTCTCATACGGCGAAACGCTACAGGAAGCTCTCCTGCGTGAAGTCCTGGAGGAGACGGGCTTGGTGGTGACAATCGGTCGCCCCATCATCATTAACGACACAATATCGCCGGCTGGTGACCGCCACCTCGTCAATATCACCTTTGCGGCCACTATCACCGGCGGCGCGATCACTGACAGTCCTCAAGATGACCGCATCGAAGCGGTCGATCTCGTCGACCCGGGCGTTATCGGCGACTTGGAC
>JAQIBK010000157.1 GCA_027859125.1 Actinomycetota bacterium
GCGACGACTGAGCCGTCGGCCTTGAGGGCGACGGTGTGTCCTGTGCCTGCTGAGATCTGGACGACGTCGGCCCAATCCGAGACGTCGCACTGGCCGAAAGTGTTCGAGCCCGTTGCGACGACTGAGCCGTCGGCCTTGAGAGCGGCGGTGTAGGCGTGTCCTGCTGAGATCTGGACGACGTCGGCCCAATCCGAGACGTCGCACTTAGCAGTGTTCGAGCCCGTTGCGACGACTGAGCCGTCGGCCTTGAGGGCGACGGTGTGGCCGTTGCCTGCGCCGACCTGCTCGATCCCGCTCCAACCCGAGACGTTGCACTGGCCGTGGAGGTTGTAACCCGTTGCGACGACTGAGGCGTCGGCTTTGAGAGCGATGGTGTAGCCGCTGCCAGCGGCAACCTGCTCGATCCCGCTCCAACCCGAGACGTTGCACTCGCCGGGGTAAGTGTTCGTGCCCGTTGCGACGACTGAGCCGTCGGCTTTGACGGCGACAGTGTGCTCGTCGCCTGCGGATATCACCTCTCCGTCAAGCGGGCTGTCGATCGTCTCATCGGGCGTGGTGATAGTCCCTTCGCTCCATTCGAACGAGTAGCCGTCGACAGGGGTGCCTCCATCGTCGGCACCGTCCCAGGAGACGTCGATGGCGGTCTCGCTGGTCCAGGTGCCCGTAGGCACCGATGAGGTGAATGACGTGGGTTCAGTCGCCGCGACTGCGACGCCCATCAACGGCAGCGGTACGAGGGCCGCCACCAACGACAGCGCGCAGATGATCCGGACGAATCTCGACTTCATGCGCATGAGGATCCCCCCTCGAGCAAACGCGGCACATGTCAGGCATGTCCACCGGGTTCGAACCGAAGGTCAGGGCATCGTGAGTGGTGTGCGCCTTGCGGGTGGCCCTGCACTGCGAGAGATCGCGCATGTGTCGATTCTTCAGCCGGCTCCTGCGGCATTACGCTGCACCCCCCGTACTAGCACTCTGGATGGACTCTGGCAAGGATTGAGTACGCGAAGAGGACCCTGGCGAGGGTCCTCCCCTGGTCCCTCTTCTTCTGCTCGCGCCTCCGTCGAGAAGCACGCGCTGCCTGTCGCGCACCCGTTCCGCCCTGTCGAACGTGTTAGGTCTGCCCTGCAAGATGAGGCCGAACGGCCTCGTCGTGTCTCCAGGTATTCAGAATACCGATCAGTGCTAACCGAATCGCGCCAGGACTGCCTGGGAGTGCCGGTTCGCCGCTACAAGTGATGGATAAGGGGCTCTCAAACGCAGTTCACGCACGCGCTCAGTCGGCAGACACCCACTATAAGCAACACTGATGTTTGCAATCGCCCCGAAAACAACACAATCCCGGCCTCCTTCTCAGGAGCACCGGGACCACGTTTTCCCTGCTAATGGCGGAGAGGGAGGGATTCGAACCCTCGATACGGGGGATACCCGCATAACGGTTTTCGAGACCGCCGCGTTCAGCCAGACTCCGCCACCTCTCCGCGATAACGCGAGCGACCCTAGGGCCGCTTCGAGCGCAAACGCGAGTATACAGTGGGTGATGAGGTGGGGCAATCGAATCCCAGCGAACGGCGTTCCTGACCTCTGCACCAGTGCCGTGCGTTCCAGGCACGCGTACGGGTTCCTTCCTCCAACTCGTGTGCGAACCGCTCACGCGGCGTCGCTTTGCGCGCCTTATGTCACTTGATCGCGGTCATAACCGCCGCGCGAACCGCTGTGCTGATCGCCACCTCTCCACCAAGGAAGCGCACCTCGTATATGCGGTATCCGTTGGATTCCAGCGCAGTTTGGCTCGCACTCGATAGCGAAGAACTCTTCGTCAGCAGCACAACGCTCCCGTCGAGACCCTGGAGTACTCCACCTGACATCGCGTCGGGAAAGTCCGTTCCTGTGGCCATCGCCACGCCATCCCAATGCATATGTGCCGAGTCGACCGCATAGCTCGCGATTGCTGCCGCTGTGGCATAGCGATCAGAGCCCCACAACCGATCGACATCGCCAGACAGCGTCGACTCCAGTTGAGTGATGACACTGGCCGGTACCGCCGCTTCACCACCGAGCACGATCACATCGGTCACACCGTCATCGGTGATTTGGTCCATCGTCGACGTGTGTAGTCCGCTCGTGTCCGACAGGTAGATCGGCCACACCTTGCCCGCTGCCAGCGGGGAGCCCGCAAGCGCGTCGGGAAACGCCCGACCGGTCGCGACAAGCGCCACACCGTCATACTCGGTGTCTAGCAGCTCGACGGTGCGGTCGGCGATCTTCTCGGCAGTCGAGAAGCGATTGGAACCGCTGATGCGTTCGACGTCCACGCTCAGGTCCTCAAGCGCGCCGAACACATCGCTCGACACGGCGGCCTCTCCGCCCAGGAGCATGACGCGGTCGGCGCCAAGACGCGTGATCTCGTCGCCCACGTACGAAGGCAGCGCGTTAGTGTCTGCGAGCAACAGTGGTCCGCCCACCGCTCCGGCAAGCGACGAGCCGCCAAGTGCATCGGGCCAGTTGCGCCCTGTGGCTACGACGACCGTGTGGTGCCCTTCCGGGTCGAGTGGCAGAGAGTCATCTGCCGGGAATGCCTGCTGGGATGCTTGCACTGCCGTGGTGAAGCGGTTGCTTCCCTGGATAGGGGTGCTCATTGGGTCGCCGACACGTACGACTGTGTACGCGCCGTCACTCCAGTTCCCTGCGATATCGGTCGAGAACACCGAGTAGTAGTGCAATCCGTCCGGACGACCCTCGTCGACAGCAAAAGGCGTGCGGCCGTCCGAGGGCATCTGGAACATGCCACCGACATCCAGGATCGAATCGGCGTAGTGGGTGTCAGAATGCCACACCTCGGTCCCGGCGAAATCGGGATCGGTGGGGTTCGACCACGTCAGCGTCACATCCGGCCCCGATGCCGTCCCGGCGAGCCTCCAGGGCTCGAGCGGTGGCGTTGTGTCCGCGCTCACCCCCGGACCGGGAAGGGGTCGCATGAGTGCGAACTGCGAGAAGTGGATCGGATGGAACACGATCTCGCCCGTCTCAGGATTCGGCGGAGCCGCCGGTGAGAGCAACATCCAACTGCCCATCGCCTCGTCGTAGTAGAACGGCTCGGCCGGTGGAGCCTCGACGATGTCAGGCGTGATGGCAATCATCAACTCCGGGAAAGATGCCAGGTCCTCGATGGGCTCACGATCAAGCATCGGCTCGATGTTGGATGTCACCGCGTCGAACGGCGGCAAGAACACGAGCTCGTCGAGTGAGACATCGTAGACATCGCTTGCGAACATCCAGCCGGGCGGGGACGGCATCGCTGCCGGTCCGGGCACCTCGCGCATCTCAAGCTCGAACGTCGCACCGGGTGTCTCTGTCGTGCCCGGGGAGAACTCATCGACACTGAACACACCGATACCAGGGCGCATCCCCGTCGCGTTGAGTTCGGAGTCACCGGAGTACGCCGTCTTGAACG
>JAQIBK010000173.1 GCA_027859125.1 Actinomycetota bacterium
CCGGCAGCTCAATCCCGCACACGGTGCCGCTCTTCTCGTACTCCTTGAGGCCGGAACCGGCGAGATAGCCGCGTACGATGCACTCGATTGGGAAGACCTTGGCCTTCTTGACCAGCATGAAGCGTCCACGCAGGTAGTCTGCGTGCTCTTGGAACTCGAGCGGCAGATCGGCCACGTCGGTGGAGATCAGATGGTTGGGCGCCACATCTTTGAGCAGGTCGAACCAGAAGAGAGAGACGCGGGTGAGCACCTCGCCCTTATAAGGGATGGGCTCGTCGAGCACCACGTCGAATGCGCTCAAACGATCGGAAGCCACAAGCAGAAGCTTGTCGCCAAGATCGTAGATGTCCCGAACTTTGCCCTGCGAATCCGGGCGGAGACCCTGCGGACGAGACACGACAGCTCGCTCCTTTCCGGGAGTTGAATTGCGGTCCTGATGCGACCGAGGCCCGGGAACGGTGTGTGCTGCGAGGGCGCGACGGTACGCCGTCATTGTAGGCGATACCGTGTTTCCGTTGTAGGTCGAACGGGTGACGATTGTCAGGGCCTGCGCGAAAGGGCTCCTCGGCACGACGCGTGATACCATAATGGCAGAGGATTCGACCCGCACTAGGCGGGCGGATACCGAGAGGAGTAAGCACATGCGTCGCACCATGCTGGGCGGCAAGGTACACCGCGCCACGGTGACCGGAGCCGACATCGCGTACGAGGGCAGCATCACGGTCGATCTCGACCTGCTCGATGCAGCCGACATCCTTCCGGGACAGGCCGTGCACGTCTGGGACGTGACCAACGCCGCCCGCTTCACCACCTACACCATCGCCGGCCAGCGCGGCTCAGGCGACGTCTGCGTCAACGGCGCTGCGGCGCACCTCGTGAACGTGGGCGACCGAGTGATCGTGGCAAGCTTTGTCGAGCTCGAAGACGCCGAGGCGCGCACTTACGAGCCGAGCGTCGTGTTCGTCGACGGCGACAACCGCATCGTGGAGCAGCGGCCGGAGGAAGCCGGACGCGCTGCGGGGTAGATCGGACGCGCCCCACGACCCTGACCATCGCCCATCCCTATGACACTGCCTTGTCGCAGTAACTTCCAACGGCTATACTTCGGCTATCCCTAGGGAAAGGCTCGAAGTGATCACCAAAGTCCAGAAGTGGGGCAACAGCCAGGGTCTGCGGCTCAGCAAAGCGCTCCTATCTGATGTGGAGATCGACGTCGGGGACGCCGTTGAGGTCGCCGTACAGAATGGGACCCTTGTGGTGACACCCGTTCGTCGGATTCGGGGTGGAGTCGAACTGAAGCAACTCGTTCGAGAGATCCCCGCCGACTACGAACCCTCTGAGGTCGATTGGGGACCTGCCACCGGAAAAGAGGTCTGGTAGGTGGCTGCATACATCCCCCGCAAGGGTGATCTGATCGCAGCCACCTTCGATCCCCAGGCCGGGCATGAACAGCACGGCCGTCGGCCAGCGCTCGTCGTGAGCAACGATCTGTTCAACAAGCACACAGGCCTATGCATCGCCTGCCCTATCACCAACACCCGCCGCGACTTCCCATTCCACGTGTCGCTTCCGGAGGGACATGAGGTCGGCGGCGTCGTGATGGTCGAGCAAGTGAAGTCGATCGACTACCGTGCCCGCAAGGTGAGGCGAATCGATGAGGCCCCTGAAGCGATCCTGCAAGAAGTGCTCTCGATACTGGATGCCTGCATCTACTGAGAGATCCAGAACATCAAGTTGAACCGCCTGCGCCCCTCCCCGAAGTCGGGGCGAAGCCCGGGTTAGTTCGCCCTCTGCAGCTCATCGATGAGCGAGATGCATTCGTCGCGCAGCACCGGTGCATCGTTTTGGGCTATCGCCCATACGGCGCTGTCGAGAATCGCCGGATAGTCATGGACGAGCTGGTTGCGGAAGCCGACTATCATGCGGGCGTGAGATATTCGCACTGAGAGTCCCGGATCGATCTTCGACAGCGAGTTGACCGCTTCCCCGATGATGGTGAACTCGCGCTCCACCGCCGAGCGGACTGTGCGGTTGGATCCGTACTTGAGCAAATCAACGCCATCAAGAGTCACCGCGATGGCATCGCAGCACTCAACGATGTCACTCAGGTATGCGAGTGGGCTACGCGGCATAGAGCGTCTGCTTGGTGTTCTCGATGTCGGCGGCGATGTACTTGTTCTTGACGGCACCCGCCATCACGAGGTCGACGTCGCCTGAAAACAATGCCTTCAACTCGTCTAGGAGGTCGAAGTAGGCCTGCGCCAACGCGTAGGGATCTCGATCTGAGAACTCAACGAGCAGGTCAACATCACTCTCGCCGGGACGGAAGTCGTCACGCAGCACGGAGCCGAAGACGTCCATCTGGACGACTCCGTATCGGTGACACAATTCGATGATTGCGTCGCGTTTGTCCTGGACGATTGCGACCATGGGGAACCTCCGACCCAATGGTACCTGTAAGAGCTGACGCACGCCACGTCCGATGCACCCGTACTCCGTTGCTCCGATCATGGCGCGATACGCACAACCAGCGCGCCGTCAGCTGAGAATGCTCCAGTCGTTGTAGACCGCAAGCGCCAGCAGCATGTGCATGAGGCCGAATCCGAGCAGCACCCACCCGCCCAGCTTGTGCACCTTCATGTGAGTGCGACCCTTGAACTTGATGATCCGCGCGCCAACAAGAACCTGCAGCGTGAGAAGAATACCTGTCGTCATGCCACCCAGAAGAATGTGCTGCCACTCGAGATCGAATCCCAGAATCATCTCGCGAACCACCCCTTCGATCGAGTCTGCCTACAACCCGATTCCCCCAAGCCACCCTAGTAGACGTACCAGATGTAGCTAGCGTAGCCACCCAGCAGAAGCGCGCCCGCCAATCGTCCGATCCTGCCGCGACCCAAGAGCAACGGCACGAGCAACGCCGACGAACCCAGCATGATCCACACGTCGAACGACGCGATCTGCTCGCTGAACGGGATGGGCTTCACGATCGCCGTCAGCCCCAGGATCGAGAGCACGTTGAAGATGTTGCTGCCCACGACCGCACCGACCGCCACGTCGGAGTGCCTTCGTGCCGCTGCGATCAGAGCCGTGGCCAGCTCAGGCAACGACGTTCCCAGCGCCACCATGGTGAGTCCTTTG
>JAQIBK010000111.1 GCA_027859125.1 Actinomycetota bacterium
GACTAGCCCTCTACGCTGTTTGCCCGCCTGGCGATACCAGACTTGCGGTTGGCAGCCTGGTTCTTCTGGACAACGCCCTTGCTGACGGCCTTGTCGAGCGTGCGGTTAGCCTCATTTGCTGCTGCCTTGGCAGCTGCGGCATCTCCGGACTCTATTGCGGTGTCAAACTTTTTGACCGCGGTCTTGACCTCGGACCGAACGGCCTTGTTGCGAAGTCGCGCCTTTTCATTGGTAAGCACGCGCTTCTTCTGACTCTTGATATTCGGCAACTCTACCTGCCTCCTGTGTGTTTGCGGCCCGCAGTGGGATTACGAGCCAAGAGAGTGTAGCACCAACAAAGGGGTCGGGCAACGCGCACATGCAGGCCCCATGTTCGAGGCAACTGTTTCTCCCAGTGCGCGACCCTGCTATCATGAGCCGCTATGACTGAACCCACACACATCCGGAACTTCTCCATCATCGCGCACATCGATCATGGCAAGTCGACTCTTGCCGATCGTGTGCTCCAGCTGACGCACACCGTCAAGGCGCGCGATATGAAGGAGCAGGTGCTCGACTCGATGGATATCGAGCGCGAGCGCGGCATCACGATCAAAGCGCAGGCCGTGCGAGTCCTGTACGAAGCTCAGGATGGTCAGACCTACCAGCTCAACCTCATCGACACGCCCGGGCATGTGGACTTCACCTACGAAGTCTCGCGCTCGTTGCAGGCGTGCGAAGGCGTGCTGCTCGTAGTGGACGCTGCTCAGGGCGTTGAGGCGCAGACCGTCGCCAACGCGATGATGGCCATGAACGCCGGTCTGGAGATCATTCCGGTCATCAACAAGATCGACCTGCCGGCCGCCGAGCCTGAGCGCGTACGCCGCGAGATTGAAGAGGGCCTCGCCATACCTGCTGATGAGGCCGTCCTCACTTCGGCCAAGAGCGGTATCGGCATCTTGGGGGCGCTCGAAGCAGTCGTGAAGCGTGTGCCGCATCCTGTCGGTGACGCGAACGGCCCGCTCAAGGCACTGATCTTCGACTCATACTTCGACACATACCGCGGTGTCGTCGCACTTATCCGCGTCATTGACGGTTCTGTGAGCAAGGGCATGAGTGTCCGTATGATGGCGACGAACACGGTGACCGACGTCGAAGAGGTCGGTGTACGCAGACCGGCCAACGTGCCTATCGATGCTCTCGGCGTGGGCGAGGTCGGATACCTGGTCACCGGGCTCAAGGACCCTTCACAGGTCCGCGTCGGCGACACGGTCACGCTTGCTGAGGACGGCGCCACCGAAGCGCTGCCCGGCTACCGAGAAGTGAAGCCCATGGTCTTCACGGGCCTCTATCCGATCGAAGGCGACCAGTACCCTGAACTTCGCGACGCGCTCGACAAGTTGCAGCTCAACGACCCTGCACTGATCTACGACCCTGAGACGAGCCATGCGCTTGGATTCGGGTTCAGAGTGGGCTTCCTTGGCCTGCTCCATATGGAGGTCATCAAGGAGCGACTCGAGCGGGAGTTCGATCTCGATCTTCTCGCCACCGCTCCCAGCGTGGAGTATCGCGTTACCAAGACCAACGGTGAGGTGTTTCAGATCCACTCGCCGCAGGACATGCCCGACACGGTCTCGACCGAGATGATCGAGGAGCCGTACTTCAAGATCACGATCCTGGTGCCGCCGGACTTCGTTGGCGCGATCATGGAGTTGTGTGAGGGCCGTCGGGCAACGTTCAAGGACATGCAGTATCTCTCCAAGACCACTGTGGAGATGCATTACGAGATGCCCTTGGCCGAGGTCATCATGGACTTCTTCGATCAGCTCAAGTCGCGCACGAAGGGCTACGCGTCGCTCGACTACGAGTTCATCGGCTATCAGCGTTCACAGCTGGTCAAGCTCGACATACTGCTAGCGGGCAATCCGGTCGATGCACTGTCGTTCATCGTGCACAAGGACCACGCGTACGACCGCGGCAAGGTGCTCACCGCCAAGTTGCGCGAGATCATTCCTCGGCAGATGTTCGAGGTTCCGATCCAGGCGGCCATCGGCGGTCGGATCATCAGCCGCGAGACGGTGCGCGCCATTCGCAAGGACGTGCTGGCCAAGTGCTACGGCGGCGACATCTCCCGAAAGCGCAAGTTGCTCGAGAAGCAGAAGGAAGGCAAGAAGCGCATGAAGGCCGTCGGCACCGTGGAGGTGCCCCAGGAGGCGTTCATGGCGATCCTCAAGGTCGATGAGTAGCGCCCAGGAGACAACTGACGCTGTAGTGGGCGCAAGTGGTGGTTCAGTGCCCGTGGCCCTCTACGTGCACGTGCCGTTCTGTGCGTCCAAGTGCGCGTACTGCGACTTCGTTTCCGTTCCCGGATCGGTGGACAGTGCGGACGTCGATTCGTTCGTGGGCGCAGTGCTTCGCACGCTCCGCCAGGATGTCGAACCTGAGGTCCTTGCTGACGTGCCGACGATATACATTGGTGGAGGCACACCATCCATGTTGGGAGCGGACGGTCTCGTGTCGCTGCTCTCCGGCATCGCCGAGGTCGCACATGTGCGACCGGACGCTGAGATCACGGTTGAGGCTAACCCCGACTCGGTCGATGCCGCGCTCGTTGAGGCGCTCGCTGAATTGGGCCGTGAGCTGACTCCTGCCGGCGTGCTGCGAGTGAGCTTGGGCGTGCAGTCGTTCGACGATGATGTTCTGCGCACACTGGGCAGGCGCCACAACGCGGCAGCAACCACTGGGGCCCTCGCATTGCTCAAGAACGCGGGAGTGCGCGTTTCGCTCGACCTCATGTGCGGCATTCCGGGGCAGTCACCCGAGTCGTGGCGCGCCACGCTCGATACCGCAGTGGCCAGCGGAGTCGGCCACGTGAGCGTCTACCCTCTCACGGTAGAGGAGGGCACACCCCTTGCACGCTCCGTGGACAGCGGGCAGTCCGCCGAGCCGGATGCCGATGTGGCGGCCGACATGATGGAAACCGCCGATGAGATCCTGCACCAGGCAGGCATCGAGCGTTATGAGATCGCCAACTACGCGCGTCCGGGACAGGAGTCTCTCCACAACACCGGCTACTGGACGGGCGTGGAGTACCTGGGCGTCGGTCCGTCGGCGGCCAGCATGCTGTCAGTCCGCACCGCCGCCAAGACGTTCCTGGAGCGCGACTTGGGACTGGTCAGCGCGTGCACCGCATCCGAGATGCCTCTGGAGCCCGGTGACATAGTCTCGCGCGTGCGATTCGTGCAACCACCTTCGCTGGATGAGTTCCTGAGCGGCGCATGCAGCGAATCGGTCGAGTCAGAGTGGCTCACCGCAAATGAGGCCAGCCGAGAGGATGCGATGCTCGGCTTGCGACTCTGTCGCGGCATCAGCGTCGAGCTGGTCCAGGAGGCTAACGTCACCGACGTGATAAAGCGTCTTGAGGCCGATGGCCTGCTCGAGCGAGCGCATGAGGCCGGCGCTGTCGACAGGTGGCGCCTCACGCGCCGCGGTTGGCTTGTCGCCAATGAGGTCTTTGGCGCCGTTTGGACACAGGAGTGACTCAACTCAGCGGTCTTCGCTGAATGATTCGTGTCGGAAGTCCTATCCGGGTTTCGCTCATTGGCTGGCACTCGCTATAATCGAGTGCCAGAGAGGTGAGTCCCATGTTGAACGATCGACGCCGTCGGGTTCTCTCGGCGCTCGTGGAGGAGTACATAGCCAGCGCACAGCCGGTCGGGTCCAAGAACCTCGTGGACCGCTACGACCTGGGCTGTTCGCCTGCGACCGTGCGCAACGAGCTCTCGATCCTGGAGGAGACCGGCTACGTGTTCCAACCGCACGTCTCCGCAGGACGCATGCCCACGGACAGCGGCTATCGATCGTTCGTCGACGAGCTGACAGACGCGATCGACGGCATCACCCAGGCTGAGGCCGAGGAGCTGGCCGCCGAGTACTTCGCCACAGCCGCTGAGATCGACGACCTCATGCGTCACACGTCGGTCATGCTCTCGCGGCTCACGCACTACGTGGCGGTCGTGCTCGCACCCACGATCTCGCTCGCGCGCATTCGCAGGCTCGATCTGCTCTCCATGGGTCCGCAACGTGCCGTGTTCGTGCTGATAACCGAGCAGGGACAGGTCGTCAATCGGCACATCAAACTCCCACAGGAGACCTCGCCGGAGCGCATCGCGGAGATCGAACGCGCGGCGAATGCGTCGCTGATCGGCAAGCGTGCCGACGAGATCACCGTGCTCCGAGACGCGCTGTCGGAAACGGACGGTGGATCGGTCGATTCGCTGATGACCACCGTTCTCGATGAGGTGCTCGACGCGCTGCGGGAGGCCGATCGCGACAGGCTTCATCACGTGGGCATGCCCGACCTGCTGACACTGCCGGAGTTCACCGATTCAGAGCAGGTGCGTCCCCTCGTTGGACTTCTCGAGGACGGTCTGTCCATGCTGGAGACACTTCATGATGTCATGCAGACCGGTGGCGTAACCGTTCGCATAGGCAGTGAGAACACGGCCACTGAGCTGGGGAATCTGAGTTTGGTGGCGACGAAGTACGGGTCAGGGAACGCCGACGGCATCGTTGGTGTCATCGGCCCGACTAGAATGGACTACAATCGCGCGATCACCGCGGTTCGATGTGTTGCCGATGGTCTCTCGGAGACCTTGAAATAGCGAACGGATCACGCGTCTCATGACGCGAAGGAAGGAGTCACGTGGCATCAGGCACCATAGACTACTACGCCGTGCTCGGTCTCGAAAGGACCTGCACGGACACCGAGATCAAGAAGGCGTTTCGACTGAAAGCGCGCGAGTGCCACCCGGACGTCTGCAAGGACCATGACGCCGAGGAGCGCTTCAAGGAGATCAACGAAGCGTACGATGTCCTGTCGGATTCGCAGAAGCGTGACACATATGATCGCTACGGCACGGTCAACCCTCAAGCGGGCTATGGCGGCGCCGGAGGTCCGGATCTGGGCGACATCTTCGCCGGTTTCGGCATGGACGATCTCTTCTCGTCGTTCTTTGGCGGCGGGGGCGGCGGTCGTCGTGTCCGCACCGAGGGACGCGACATGGCCGCGCAGGTGGTGATCACCCTCGAGGACGCCGCGAACGGCATCGAGAAGGAGATCATGCTCAGTCACCTCGCTGCATGCGACGAGTGCGGTGCCACGGGTTCTGTCGGCGATGCCGGCACGACCACATGCTCGGACTGCCAGGGTCGGGGCCAGCGTCGCACCGAGCGACGGACGTTCCTTGGCGTCATGGAGACGCTCACGCCGTGCGACACGTGTGCCGGCACCGGTTCCGTGGTTGAGAATCCTTGCCAGGAGTGCCAGGGCAGCGGCCGCGTTCCCGAGCGTGAGAAGGTGACGATCCCGGTACCTGCAGGAATCAAGGACGGCCAGCAACTGAACATGTCGGGAATGGGCGAGGCGGGTCTTCGCGGTGCAACAGGCGGCGATCTACTGGTCACCGTGCGTGTTTCGCCGCATGAGTTCCTGCATCGCGAAGGCGATGATCTGCACTGCCGCATGATCCTGAACGTCGTTGAGGCATCCCTGGGCGGCACAATGAGCGTGCCCGGACTCTTCGATGACGTGGATGTCGAGTTCCCGGCGGGCGTTCAGTATGGCGCAACAGTGCGTGTGCGCGGACGCGGTATGACCCGACTGCGTGGCTCCGGATCGGGCGATCTCATCGCACATATCGGGATAGAGGTACCTCGCAAGCTCTCGAAAGAGCAGCGCAAGCTGTTCGAGGAGTTGCGTGAGTCGATCGGCTCGTCCAAGACGCCGCTGCAGAAACTCAAGGAGTGGTTGACCAGCTGATGTCTCATCCCCGATTCTTCCTGGTCGCGCTGTTGCGTGACGCCGACGAAGCCCTTGTCGAGAACGACGAGGGCCAGGGTGGCGTTCTCCTGCCAATGAGCGATTCGGACCTGCACCACGCGGCCGACGTTCTGCGGCTTCACGCTGGTGACCATGTCGTGGCGGTCGAGCCCGATGGCACCACGCTCGATGTGCGGCTCACCGCAGTGACGCGCCACAATGTGTTCGGCGAGGTCAAGGGGGTGCTGGCAGGCGAATACGGCCCGCGAGTCACGCTCGTTCAGGGGCTTGCCAAGGGCGCCAAGATGGATCTGGTGATCGAGAAGACAGTCGAGCTCGGCGTGAGCGCCGTCGTTCCGTATCAGAGTGAACGCAGCGTCGTGCGGCTGGATGAATCCAAGCGAGGCGCACGAGTCGAGCGTTGGAGGCGCATCGCGCTCGCCGCCGCCAAGCAGTCGCAACGCTCGATAGTCCCCGACATTCTCGACGTGGTGGACACCGCGGGCCTGCTCAAGCTCGTGCCCGGATTCGACCATGTCGTCGTGCTCTGGGAAGACGAGGAGTCACACTCCTTCGCAGACGCTTTCCGACAGATCGCAGCCGACTCCAATGTAGCTATCGTCATAGGCCCCGAAGGCGGTCTCACTGCCGATGAGGTCGCCCAACTCCGAGAGGTCGGCGCGGTGAGCGTCACCCTCGGGAGCACCATTCTGCGCACCGAGACTGCTGGGATCGTCGGTCTCGCTCTAGCGGTGCACCAGATGGGTGGTCTTGGCGGCGACCGCGGTGAATGATCTGGCCGCCGGGGCTTCGTTCCCGGTTGCCTTTCGCACCCTCGGGTGCAAGGTCAACCGTGTCGAGAGCGAGGACATGGCCTCGGACCTTCTGGGTCGCGGCTGCGAACTCGTCCCTGAGGGCGATGCTGCGGTCATCATCATCAACACCTGCACGGTCACCGGCGATGCAGACCGCAAGGCTCGCAAGGCCGTGAGGCATGCCTTGGGCCAACCGTCTGCGCCCGTGGTGGTCGTGACCGGGTGTCTCGCGGCAGTGGACCCGAAGGCGATTCGTGAGATATCAGAGCGTGTGGTCGTGGAACCGGACAAGGAGCGCGTGGCCGACGTCGTCGCGTCCGTCCTGAAGGTCAGCGGGGCACCGCATGAGCATGCGATACGCCAAGGTCGCGGATTCCGCACTCGAGCCATGCTCAAGATCGAGGACGGCTGCGACAACTTCTGCACATACTGCATAGTTCCATACGCTCGAGGAGTGCCCAAGTCGGTTGCGCTTGAGGATGTGGTGTCAGAAGCCGAACGGCTCGTTTCCGCGGGTACGGCCGAGATCGTCCTGACAGGGATCAATATCGGGCGATATCGTGATGGTGATGCGAGGCTTTCCGCATTGATCCGAGAAGTCGCGGCCACGGGCATCGCCCGTTTGCGACTGTCCAGCGTTGAGCCTCCTCATGTGGATGATGACCTGCTCGATGTGATGGCTCGAACTCCATCTGTGGTCGCGCACCTCCACGTGCCTTTGCAGTCGGGGAGCGATCGGATTCTGAGGGCGATGGGCCGACACTACTCTGGTCGCGAGTTCGAGTTTCTCATCGCTCATGCAAGAGGCACCGTTCCCGGGCTGGTGATCACGACGGATGTCATGGCCGGATTCCCCGGTGAGACTTCGAACGATGCCCGGGACAGTCTGGCGCTCTGCGAGCGAGTTGGTTTCTCAAAGATGCATGTATTCAGATACTCGGAAAGGCCGGGGACTTCGGCGGCGAAGATGGCAGGAGCGGTTCCACCTGCTGAGCGTGCCGCCCGAGCTGAGGCTCTCCGCATTCTCGGCCACACCATGCGTGAGAACTACATTGACTCGATACACGGTCAAGAGCGCATAGTGCTGATCGAGCGCGGAAGCGGCGCGTCTGTGACGGGCACGACGGAGGATTACCTGCGCGTTCAGGTTCATGGCGCGGACTCAGGTCAGGAAGGCCGACTGCTCACTGTACGCATTGATGGGAACGACGGTGAGGTCGCGCGAGGGGTGTGTGTCGCCCCTGCGTGATAGAATCTAGATGTTGACGAGTCCGTGCCAGTTGGCCTTCCAGCCAGCTGTTTCATGAGGTGTCGATCGAGATGATCGGCAAGGAGAAACCGAGGGTGTCATTGTGTCATTGTTAGAGCCGACGCAGATACGTCTCGTCGTCCCACCTGAGCTGAACATGACCGATCTGTTGGGCCAGGAGGATAGCCTGCTCCGGTTGATCGAGGACCAGTTCGAGTCCGTCATCTCCGTTCGGGGCAACCAGATCACGATCAAGGGACCGCCTGCCGAGAGTCAGGCCGTTTCGGCGTTGTTCGCTGAGATGATATCGCTGGTGGAGAAGGGCGAACGTCTCAATCCCGATAACGTCGAGCGCGCTATGGACATGTTGGGCCAGGGCGAGTGCAGCCCCAGTGCCGTGTACTCGGACGTTCTGCTCACTCACAAGGGCAAGACCATTCGGCCCCAGACCGCTGGACAGAAGCGCTACGTCGACGCAATTCGTGAGAACACCGTCACCTTCGGCATTGGACCTGCGGGTACCGGCAAGACGTACCTGGCCATGGCAATGGCCGTCGAGGCACTCAAGCGCCGTTCTGTCGGCAGGATAATTCTCACGCGTCCGGCGGTGGAAGCGGGCGAGTCGTTGGGTTATCTGCCCGGCACGCTGTTCGAAAAGGTCGACCCGTATCTGCGACCGCTGTATGATGCGCTGTTCGACATGATGGATGTTGAGAAGTCCCAGCAGCTCACTGACCGTGGAGTGATCGAGATCGCACCCTTGGCTTTCATGCGTGGACGTACGCTCAATGACTCATTCATAATTCTCGATGAGGCTCAGAACACCAGCCCCGAGCAGATGAAGATGTTCCTGACTCGTCTTGGGTTCGGTTCACGCGTTGTCATCACAGGCGATATCACTCAAGTCGATCGTCCGATCGGGCAGTCAGGGCTCCGAGTGGTTCGCGACATTCTCGAGGGTGTGTCCGGCATCGGATTCGTGGACCTCAAAGCGCGTGACGTGGTCCGACACAAGCTTGTCCAGCGCATCGTCACCGCCTACACAGATTATGAAGAGCAACGGGCTGCTAAGAGCGATGGCTAGTATCTCAGACCTCATCGCACGCGTCGTGTCCAAGGACAGCGCATTGCGACAACCGATAGCTGCGCGCCTCGCCCTTGCGGTGCTGGTCATTGCCGGCGCCGCCGTGCCACTCGTCATTCAGACGCCGCCCGTCGGCTTGTTCGAGGGATCACCTGCTTCGCGTACCTACAGAGCCAACCGTACCGTCCAGTTCGTTGACGAGGAGGCGACTGACGCAGCTGGGCGGCAGGCGGTCGACTCCGTGCAGCCCGTCTATGTGTTCGATAACGAGGTGCTCACCACGGCGCGCGGCGATGTTGCGGCATTCTTCGACGCAGTCTCTTCGGCCCGGCAGACGCACAGTACCGACATCACGGCCACACTCTCCGCCCTCACGCCACAGATCGAGATGTACGACGAGGCCACTGTGATCACCGCGACGAGCATCGACGCCACTTCGCTGGCCGGGGCGGAGCGGGCAGCTGAACAACTCGTCACGACGGTCCTTTCCAGGCGAATCACCGAGGATCAGCTCGAGGAGTCCAAAGCACAGATGCTCGAGAGTGCGAGCAGTCTGCCGTTCTCGACCTCGATGCGCGAAATGATCGCGACCGTCATTGAGAACTCCCTGAATCCGACTGTTGTACTTGATCCAGTGGCCACCCAAGCGGCCAGAGATGCGGCTTCAGCAGAGGTCGCCCCGATAGTCATCATCAAGCAGGCTGGCGAGAACATAGTGCAGAAAGGTGAGATCGTCACGGCCGATCATCTCGAGATCGTCCGCAGGCTCGGACAACTCGAACAGGGTGGTTCGGTCGGCTCTCTGGCGGCATTGGTGCTTCTGGCAGCTCTGCTCATTCTTGCTGCGGGTGCGTATCTCTGGCGCTATGACCGCGAGGTCTATGACCGAATGAAGAACCTTGCGCTCATCGCGACGCTCTTCGTTGGCATGATCTGGGTCACGCGACTCGTTCTCTGGTTCGTGCCGGAATGGTCGCTATACGTGTTCCCCGTGCCCCTGGCGGCGATGCTGGCGACGCTGCTGATCAGCGCTCGAGAGGGCATGTTGATGGCTATTCTGACGAGCCTTGCAGGCGTTCTGCTCGGTTTCTCCAGTGGCGGCAGCGTGGTCGCGATGCTCGTATGGAGCATAGCGGCAGTTGTGGCCATGGCGTTCATGACGGATCGCAGGCAGCTCTTCTACGTCGGTGCTTTCCTTGTGACCAGTGGTGCCGTGATCGCTTTCACGACAACGCTTGCTTCAGGGGTAGAGACCAGGGCAGCGCTGGATGCAGGAGTGTACGGAATCGCAGGCGGTCTTGCTTCGGCGGTGCTGGGCTATGGATTGCTGCCGTTCTTCGAGCACATATTCGGGGTCACGACGGACATTCGCCTACTGGAACTCGGCAACCCCGGACATCCGCTCCTGCGGCGTCTCATGGTCGAGGCGCCAGGTACCTACAGCCATTCGGTGATGACGGCCAATCTCGCGGAATCTGCCGCAGAGGACATAGGTGCGAATCCACTGCTGGCCAGGGTTGGAGCTTACTATCACGACGTCGGCAAGATTCGTCGTCCAGGGTTCTTTGTTGAGAATCAGTCCGAGGGAATCAATCCCCATGACAACACCGCTCCGTCGTTGTCGGCGCTGATCATCACGGCGCACGTCAAGGAAGGGCTGGAACTGGCCCGAGAGCACAAGTTGCCCGAGGAGCTCACGCAGATCATCGAGCAACATCATGGTAATTCGCTGGTATCCTACTTCTACAACAAGGCGAAGGAAGCCGACGACGGGGCCAACGAAGCCGATTTCCGGTATCCGGGAAGTCGTCCACAGTCTCGTGAGGCGGCGCTCGTCATGCTGGCAGACAGTTGCGAGGCCGCGGTTCGCGCACTCAAGAAGCCTTTGCATCCCAAAGTCGAAGCGACCGTCCGAAAGATCGTTGACGGCAAAGTCGGTGACGGGCAGCTCAATGACGCTGAACTCACCCTTGCTGACATCGAGACGATCATGAAGGTTTATTCAAAGATATTGGTGAGCATGTACCATCCACGTATCGAGTATCCCGACCAGATCAAGTAGGGGGGGCATGCATGGAGATACGAGTCACAAGTCACCGTGAGCCGGAACCCTTGGATCTTGTTGCCTTCGAGGTTCTGGCGCGATTCGTTCTCGATCGTGAGGATCTGCCCGATCGAATCGAGTTGTCGGTCGCAGTCGTGGACGACGTCGAGATGACGGAGCTCAACGAACGCTATCGGAACAAGGTGGGTCCGACAGATGTGCTCTCATTCGGATGCGATGATCCTTGCGCCGCCCAGGGCGATGAGCCGATTGCGCTTGGTGACGTGATCATTGCGCCTGAGGTTGCCGCGCGGCAAGCAGTGGAGTACGGGAACACCATCGAGGGTGAGCTCAACCTACTTCTCGTCCATGGAGTACTGCACCTACTCGGATACGATCACGAAGATGATGACGACGCCGCTGCTATGCAGGAGAGAGAACGAGCGCTGCTCGCTGCATATGCAGATCGTGCATAGGGGCGCCGCCCTGTGAAGAGCAGATCACTGTTCTGGAGCTTCAACTACGCGATTCAAGGCATCGTCTATTCGATTCGCACCCAACGCAACATGAGACTGCACACGTTCGTGGCCGCAGTCGTTCTGACCAGCGCGCTTCTACTGGATGTGGACCGCATGGAGATGGTCGTCATCGTGTTCGCCATCGGTTTCGTGCTTGTCACGGAGCTGGCGAACACGGCGCTCGAGGCGGCAGTCGACGTCGCCACCCACAGATTCGATCCGACAGCGAAAGTGGCCAAGGATGTGGCGGCGGGAGCCGTGCTCATCGCCTCTCTCAACGCAGTGGCGGTTGGATATCTCGTTCTCTTCGACCGTCTCACGGAGCTGGCGACCGATGGATTCACGATCGTTCGTCAATCGAGCGCGCACCTGACTGTCATCGCTCTGGCGCTGACTGCGCTCGCCGTGATGGTGGTGAAGGCGATCAACCAGGAAGGCACCTTCCTTCGCGGAGGCTGGCCATCCGGGCATGTGGGACTCGCAGTGGCGGCAGCCACTGCTATCGGGTATGCAACAGAGAGCGGGCCTGCTGCAGTTCTGGGGTACTTCATCGCTGGCTTGGTCGCTCACAGTCGCATCGAGAGCGAGGTGCACACGATCGCCCAAGCCGTCTTTGGTGGTGTACTCGGCTTTCTGATCACCACCACTGTGTTTCAGGTATTCTTCACCTGAGTTGTCCAACACTGGTTCGCCGCTGAAATACTCGCGCAAGACAGGGGATCCATGGAACTGCTGTTAGCCGTAACCATCATGATCATCTCGACGCTTCTGTCCGGCCTGATGGCTGTGACAGAGGCATCCGCTGCGTTGATATCGCGTAGTCGTGTTCGCCGTCTTCTGGAGGCGGAGCGCAGAGGCGCACGTTCGCTCGATGCGATTCTCGAGTATCCCAGTCGCGTGATAGGCGCCTCGGCCCTGATCGCTATCGGGGCTGCCGCGGTGTCTTCGGCTTGCGGAGCATGGGCGTTGGTCTCAGCTATCGATGATCTTCCGATGTGGGGCGCGATCGCGATCGCATCGGTGTTCTCCACGATGTTCACATACTCGCTCGGGCAGGCACTCCCGCGGAGCGTGGCTGTGCAGAACCCCGAGGAGGTTGCCCTCACGTTCGCAGCTGCAGCGCACCGTGTATCGGTGTTCGTCTACCCGTCAGCTCGAATGCTTGGCGCACTGTGGCGTTGGGGTCTGCGGCTGACGGGAGGAGAGCGCGCTGACATCTCTCCTTGGGCCACCGAGGATGAGTTCAGGGCTCACGGCTCCGTGGATGAAGAATATGTGGCGCGCGAAGAGAGCGAGGATGCGCTCATTGACGCTGTCGCGGACTTCACAGAGAAAGTCGTTCGCGAGGTCATGGTTCCCAGGCCTGACATGGCGGTGCTCGCCGACACGGCGACCCCCATCGAGGCAGTGGAGATCATCGAGCGCGAAGGCTACTCGAGGGTGCCCGTGTACCGTGAGACGGTCGACGATGTTCTCGGAATCCTGTATGCCAAGGATCTGCTCATAGCAGCGCGGGACAGCTCGGGAATCGAGAAAGTCGACCTGTTGAGCATCGTGCGACCGGCGTACTTCGTTCCTGAGACCAAGCCGGTCGAGGAGCTGCTGTTCGAGATGCGTTCTCGCACACACATCGCGATCGTCGCCGATGAATACGGTGGAACGGCCGGACTTGTTACCATCGAGGACCTGCTAGAGGAGATCGTGGGCGAGATCTTCGATGAGTACGACAGTGAGGTTCCGTTGGTTGTGGATATCGGTGGTGGGGCGTTCCGCGTGGACTGCCGTTTGCCCGTCGATGACCTTAACGAAAGATTCGGCACTGCGATCGAGATGGATGCTGTTACCGTAGGTGGTGTGTTCACCGAACTAGCGGGACGTATTCCGGAAACTGGTGAGACCATCGAAATCGATGGTTTGAGATTGACCGTGGACGCACTGGAGGGGACGCGGATCCGTCAGCTCGTTGTTGAGCCGGCACCTTCCGCTCATAACAAGGAGGTCGAGAATGCATGAGATAACACAGCCTGACTTGGCATTGCTGGCGTTCGCACGTGAGATACAGGGCAAGGCGTACGCGCCCTACTCTGGTTTTCGGGTGGGTGCTGCGGTATATGCTGGAGGCGAGATATTCCAGGGCGTGAATGTGGAGAACGCGGCATATGGCTCGACACTGTGCGCCGAGCGTGGAGCTATCATGTCTGCCGTTGCCGCAGGTTTCACTGATATCGATGCTATCGCCGTTGTCGGCGACTCTGAGGCGCCCACAGTCCCA
>JAQIBK010000257.1 GCA_027859125.1 Actinomycetota bacterium
ACGCACGCGCTCAGCGGGCGAGCGCCCACTATGAGCAACACTGATGTTTGCAGTTTCCCCAGAGACACCGCGATCCCGGCCTCCTTCTCAGGAGCACCGGGACCACGTTTGACCTGCAATCTGGCGGAGAGGGAGGGACTCGAACCCTCGACACGGGGGATACCCGCATAACGGTTTTCGAGGGGGACTATCGGTGCGGATTCACTACTCCCCGTCCAACGACGCGCATCACGAGCGAGCGAACGCGCGCAGCGGCCCACAGTCGAGGTCCACGTCTGCTTTGCGCAGCGCACCGAGATACTCGGATCGAGCATCACCTGCCCCAGAGAGGTCAGCACCACCCCAAGTGAACCGCTTGCCGCCCAAAGCGACAACTAGGAGATCGGAAACCAACCGAGCATGGCGCCCGTTGCCATTGGGAAACGGGTGAATCTGAACGAGCCGATGGTGGAACCAAACGGCTATCTCGTCAGCCACATCCACAGGGTCCGTCGCGGATTCAATCCGCGCCCCTGCGTCAGCAAGCAAGTTTCGAAGTTGAACCGCAATCTGACTTGGAGCGACACCAATGCTCGTCTCACGCAGCCGATACCTCCCCGCCCACTCCCAGACATCGCGAAACATGCGTCGATGGAGTTGTCGAATCGACTCATCTGACAGAAGCGATTCAATCGTCCATTCCTGGCCGAACGCCCAGTGCATCGCTTCGATGATGTTATCTTGCTCGACTGCGTTGAGCTCTCCGTGACTGCTGACCCAGGTCGGAATCAGCCCTACCAACTCATCCGGTCCTAGAGGGGTCGCCCCGTCTGGCTCCAACATGAGTTCCATCGAGTCAATCATCGGTCGTCCCACGTGCGCGACCACAGATTACGGGAACGAATAATCTCCTCCAGCTGCCTCTGGCGAGCGGACTCCGACCACTCAGACTGCTGCTCCTCAAGTCGCATCGTCTGGTCTGCTTGCTGCTGAAGCTCCGAGAGGATCTCCTCGGCTCTGCTTCGTACGGTCTCATCAAGACTCACCGTTGGGACGAAGGCGTATACGAGCGTACATTCCATGGCCTCAGCAGCGCGCCTGAGAGTTGAGAGGCGGACCCCGCCCCCTCGCTCGTTGGCTTCGATCTCACTGACCGTCGCCCCGGTCACGCCCATTCTTCGACCGAGTTCGCGTGCGGAAAGCCCAAGCGCGTCACGAATTGCGCGAACCCAACCCGCTCGTGG
This sequence comes from Actinomycetota bacterium, assembly GCA_027859125.1. Classification (GTDB taxonomy): domain Bacteria; phylum Actinomycetota; class Coriobacteriia; order Anaerosomatales; family UBA3086; genus UBA3086. Next base: position 1,224 of record JAQIBK010000257.1, read on the forward strand.
CGGGGCAAACGCAGAAGCGGGAGGTAGTTCGCTCAATCTACGATCAAGCATTCGGCGGGCGCGCATTGCCTGTTCGCGTTTGTTCACAGGTTTCTCCCTGCTGTAGTTACATCGTATGACAGACTATACCCTGTCGACATGTTGCATTGCAACAGGTTATGACCTATCAGGACTCATGGATTTGGTAGACAATACCCTGTCGTATCGTCATGCTGTCACCTTCGCATTGACCCGCCCCTGCTTGACCAACGCATCCGCGCTGTGAGATTCGCGCAACTTCACCTTGACGCAGCGCGCTCGCCAAAGGCAGACGCCCGCCCCTCATTCCGAGGAGCGGGCGCCGTCACTTCCCTATGGCGGAGAGGGAGGGATTCGAACCCTCGAGACGGGGGAAACCCGCTAAACAGTTTTCGAGTTCTATCGACGTCGTGCCGTCCTGCGTCGTCTAGCACCGTCTAGCAAGGCGTTTCTTGAAGCTTCGTACCGTCTAGCACCGTCTAGATGCGTCCTGTTGTGTCTGGCGCGTTTGCAGTTTGGTTTGCAGATTCGATAATCGGGAGTCGGCGAGGGGCCGTTTTCGAGCCAGGTACAAACTCAGTGCAACAACGAGAGTTCCGACCACCTTTGGGGTAGCCGGAACTCTCATGAATCACTTAACGTGACGCCCTTAGTGCAGTCTGTCCGCCACCGCATCACGCACGTCCTGCGAGATAGCACCGGTGCCGCCCAGATAGTAGACATCCTCTATCCAGTCACGCTCGGCGGTGAGCTTGGCGCTCACATCCGCAGGCAGAGCCGTCGATGCCGTGAGCAACATGACCGAGCCGTTACGACCGGCGAGCACGCCACCGGCGAGAGCATCGGGGAAGTTCTGGCCTGTGCTCAGCGCAAGACCGTTCCACGCCAGACCCGCGTCTTCAACGCCGT
>JAQIBK010000139.1 GCA_027859125.1 Actinomycetota bacterium
ATTGCCCCCCGTCCCCTAGCTACCTGATGAACACGCTCTGCATTTCGGGTGCCGCCCGAGCCAGACCATCGTACCGTCTTGTGCTGACACGCGGATACATAGTCCTCGAAAACCTGCACCTTGGCGGCTTGGTCGCGGGTCCAATGTCGTGCATATGTCATGCAGCCGACCTCGAGACGGTGTATTGAGCTCTCTCCTATTCGGACAACCACCGTTCGAAATCGGTGGTCGCCACGTCTTCCTCGCCTTTGGTGACCCAAGAGTAGATCGACAACAGCGTGCTCGGATTAGCGTGACCCAACAGTCGTTGAACGTACGTGATCGATCGGCCCTGCGAGAGATAGACGCTGGCGACGTGATGTCTCGCGTCGTGCATACGAAACGCGGGCAGGCCGGCCTTCTCCCGTGTCGGGATCCAGACTCGGGCGTAGAAGTTCGGAGGAATCACCGCCTTGCCTTCGGGGGTCGGGAACACCAGATCCAGAGCATTGTCCGGACGCACCGCCAGATGATGCCGCAGTGCCTCGATGGTGCTTTCAGGCAGAGGTACCTTTCGATAGGCAGCGTCGGTCTTCAGATCCACGAACTGCTTCTTCACAAGCTGCCGCCGTATGTTAACGATTCCTCTCTCGAGATCGAGATCAGCAGTCGTGACGCCCCATGCCTCGGCCCGCCTGACCCCTGATGTCAGCAGAAACCGATAGAAGGGCTGCCAATACTCAGGTGCACAGTCAATCAAGCGATCGACCTGCTCCCGAGTGAGCGGCTCAAACACACGACGCTTCGTCTTGGGGAGCGACAACCTGGCTCCCTCTGTCGGCTCCTTGTCGAGGTAGTCCCAGTCGACAGCCGCCCGGAGGATCATCTTCATAATCACGACCGTCTTTCGAGTGGTGGACGGTGCATAACGAGCAGATAGTGTGGAGACGAGCTCGTCGATATCGCGTCTCGTAATCGAGGTGACGTACTTTGAGCCCAGGAGTGGCTTCATGCGATCGATTGCGTTCCGGTAGTCCTTAATCGTCATCGGCCTCACCGTCGTCAGGCCCGTCATCCACTTTCGGCAGAGGTCGTCGAAGGTAATCTGCTCTCGGGGCTTGAGTGACTCGCCCAGTTTGAGCCGACGCTTCGCCTCGTACTCGGCCTCCTGCGCATCCTTTGGCCGATCGAACGTGTTGACGTAGATGCTCTTCTTGCGGGCCGAGTCGTAGACATACACGCGATAACGTGTGCGGCCCTTCTGATCGACGTGCTTCTTGATGGACACGGATTGCCTCCTTCATAACAAAGAACCCGCACTAGGCGGGTCCTGATGTCCAAACAGATTATGTTTCTAGGGAGATAACGATACGGGCCACTTGACCTGCGGCGTAACGTACCCACAGAACGGTGATACGGACGCTACCTACACTGCGTTCGGATCCAACGGATCGATCGGCTCACCCTCATGCATTAGGTAGTACGGAACGCTCGTGTACTGGTCCAGGGGGTCGACGGACTTCAGAACCACCCGGATGCCGGATTGCCGATCCCGTATGAACGATGCCTCAATGAGAAGCTCATCCAGTGTGCGGTCACCGGCGTCTGTGCCCAACAGGTCCCGTCGAGCTACTTCCAGCATGTCGACCACATACAGCATGGCGTTATCGGGATCCTCTGTTCGGAGTAGTGGCAGATGTACGTCTAGGCGAGCCGGTAGTGGAAGCTGTGTCCACCTATCGTCTATTTGGGCGAGGCTACCTTCGTGCAGCTGCTGCCACACCTCGCGGAGCTGACGTTCGTAGTCTGCGGGGTCTTCGACCCACTCGTTGATGAAAGTGCTACGACCAGGGACTCCGCTCCTGTATCGATAGGGAGTCGCCGAAGCCACAGGCCTGGAGACTCGTCGCCCTGTCGGTTGAACGAACGATCTCTCGAAGGCTGGAATCCCGCTGGATTGAGGCAGAACCTCCACATTCACCGTCGGCAGGGCTCTGCCGACAACCTCAAACCGATGTATTCGAGCAGCCAGCACATTTCGATCATTGTTGATAACTCTGGCTTTCTGAGCGGCGTCCAAGATCGCCTTCAGGGTCGTGACCAAAGGAAGGCAGTCATCATTGGGAACGCTGGCGCTCACGGCAGAGAACTCGATTGGCTCATCTGGCCTGTCGACGAAGCTGCGGATGATGGCGTCTTGAAAACTGGAGACACTGAAATCGGGGCGTCGCCTATTGAGTCCGTCAATCCGTGGCCGAGCACGAACCTCGAAGTCAGAGGCTTCAATATCGAGGAATACGATGTCCTCAGTCATCTGTTGCCTCCGGATCTCCGGGGTTCGGCACGACCCTGAGACCGACAAGACCCGTGCCCTCTCCGTCTGCGGCTGGAGAACGTTCGGCATGCCGAATGGTCGGGGTATCGGAAGGATAGGCTCTTTCGAAACTTGCGTTGCCGGCCATGAATCCGACCAGTCGTCGGCGCATCAGCTCAGCCAGAGCCTGCCATGCCTCCCCCGGTGAATCACTGGCACCACACGCCCTCATGAACTCGCCGCTGGCAACAAGCTCATCGCCTTCAAGTCGCAAGTGATTTGGGTCGACGGCCCCGAATGTCGCCTCGTCGTAGTAGCAGTAGAGCGCCATCAGAACCCGTCTGTCGCGGTGGGTGAATGTCGACCAGAGACGATGCTTCTTCTGCTTCTGAGACAGAATGTCGAACGGCACCTTGAACCATCCGTGACCTGGAAGCGACAGGTTCGCAAACGTGCGAGGAATGTCGCAGGATGAAATCCTACCTGCGGTCCATGCCGGTGCGAGCTTCAGTTCTTTGTAGACGCGAAAGCCTTGCGGCGAGGAATGAGTGATCTCGATGAGGCCAGCACGCTCGAGCCCCGGGAACAGACTCGCCTTCCGACGCACCTGCTCGTCATGTTGGCCACGCACATCGCGGTAGATTCCACACCACGTGTACGCCGCCTCGGTGCCCGAAAAGCTCTCACTCGTGCGACGTATCTCCGCGTTCGACCACATGTAGATGAGCACGTCCCACTGGTACTCGCCTATCCAGCCCGCCATCTCCCACTGTGGGCTCGGATCCGGAAGCGACCCATCCACCAAGGCACGCTCCATGATGAAGTACCCGGAAGCCACAGACGAGAAGGGCTCATCGGGCTCGAGCATCCTCGGCACATCAACGACAGGGCCGTCAGTCGTCCGCTGCAAGAACAGCGTCGACTCGCTCCTATCAAGCCTGTGCCTAAACTCCCTCATATGCGCCCCCCTTCCTGCAAGAGTATCTGAAAACGGCCGACAGAAGTGATGGGCACGGCAGCGACAAAAGCCGGTACTGAATAGATATACGGTTCACTCGATCTGGAAGGCAGCGTATGTCCCTCAAGCAGTACGGAGACCGCCCACACATGAATACACCGGAGCCAAGGAACTGGCGCATGATCTGGCTGATGAGCATTGTCATGTCGGCGCAGCTCATCGAGCGTGTGCTGCGATAATGGCCGCTCCAGATAGTCCCACAGCCACGGTTGAAGGCTCTGAGGGGCTCTACCGAGCGGAATCTAAGCACAGAACTGATAGCTACAGAGTTTCGCGTTTCAACTCCGCCCGTTATCAGACCAGGCGTGAAGGTATCCGTGTTTGTCGAGGCGATGCCTGTCCGTACCAATCCTGCGGCCGATCCGAAGAAGAGCGTCCACCTCTCGGCACGGCATGCTATTGGGAAGCCGAATACGCCTTGATGCTGGGCGCCGACTTCACCCGTTTATTCGCCCCTGACGGCTTGGCTAAAGACCTCGAAGACTACAACCACTACAAGAAAGAGTGGATTCTAGCCCACTTGCTCATGAACAGAGCCTCCGTTCGGATGAGCCAGGCCATGAAGGATATCGAGGCTTCGTCTCAGGACCGCAAGAACGGCATCATCGACTATAAGCCCTTCGAGGAACACGCCTTGGCTGCAAGATACATATCGGCCGCCCGAAATCGGATTGACGTGTTCAACGAGCTGATCGATGAACTGGTGGAGAAGCGTCGCGTGGAGCGCCGGCTAGCCAGAATCAGAACGATGATGCTCGAGCACGGATATTGGAGTCCCTATCGAGGTGACAAACCACCGTCGATCGAGGATGCTCCAGCATGGATCCTCAAAGCTGTCGAGGAGTAGCTGGCATCAAGCTGATTGCGCCAAAGACCATTTGACAGTGACATCCGATAGCGATAGTCATGCTTGCGGCCACGGGCTTCACGTCGACCAATCATCCTTCGCCTTGCTCGAGGAGAACAAGAGCAAGCTCATGCTCTTCGCTACCGGGCAGACAGACCGCAAGACACGCTTTCGCACAGGCATATCTCAAGCGGGACCGACCGTTATGGTGCGCTACGATGCTCGCTGTTAGATAGACTGGCGCAAGTTTGGGGTCGCACTCGTCGACCTTGCCTCGACGCATGATCTCAAGTGCCAAGAGAACACTGTCTTCCGCCTTGATCGGATTGTCCAGGTGGAGGTGCTGTGAGGCCTGGAGAAGAAGTTCAGTGACGGTGACTCTGGCAACTGTTATGGGCGGCGATTCGGCATCTTCGCCTAGCAGCGTTCGAACACGATCAAAGTCGACACCCGTCAGTCCAGAACGTTCCCGCTCAGACACGAGAGCCGCAATAGTTGTATTGAGACCGGCGTAGCCAGCACTGGAGTCAGGATGAGACGTTTCTTCCGAACCCCTACTAGCTCGATTCGCCGGCTGTTTCACATGATCCTGGGATTGCCCAGAGACCGACTTGTAGGACGGATCGAGTCCCGCTTGCTGGCAGGTTGCACAAACCGAACCGCCTGATGGCCACGGGGTGCCGCCACACACCCCACATATATACCTCGCATCGAGGCCGGTGTTCTGCGTAGCCGCCGACCCGCCCACTGATCGTCCTTGGACGGACTTCGGTAGTTTGATGGGGGTAGCGCCTGTCGAGGTCGGTGTCGCTGTGTAAATCCGATCACTGTCCAGTTCCCGGCATTTCCCACAGATGGGGCCACCTGAAGGCCAGGTAGACCCGCCGCAAGACTTGCATGCATAACGCTGATCATGACGACGCGAAGCTGACTCACCCGCAGAACCCGAACCAGTAGGAAGCGGTTTGTGGCACCAGCGGCATTCATCGCCCTGACCTGGATGATGAGCGCCGCAGTTGGAACAAGAGCGTTCTGAGGTCACGGGAGGGGAGCTTCCGTGATTTCGCACAGACGTTTTGCCTGGGCTGGAAGAATCGACACGGCCCACCTCGTTTGGGGTCGGAGGTTGTTCTACGGTGACGGACCGAGGGCCACTCGGCGACTCGGCAGGACGTTCATAACCGATTTCGGCAAGCTCCTTCGCGTCGCGAAAGTTGACGTAGTCTGACTGGCCGAAGAAGAAGTCTAGACGGCGCCAGGAAGGCATCCCTAGATTCCGAAGATGCGGTGACATGTGACTTTCGGCATCCACTGTGGACTCCAGGTAGAACATGATGATTGCGCCGGCGTCGGTCTTCAGGAGTGAGGTGCGCATACGATGGAGAATCCGGTCGATCTCGATGATAGGCAACTGTCTCTGCCACTCTGGGCGCAAATACTCTGGGTTCCACAGGGTGTAGACCTCCCGGGACCCCATAGGGGAATCTTGTCTCGTAGCCTTCACCAGCCATCCGTAGTCTGCTGGTCCGATTCGCTTCGCAAGATCCAGTAGATCGGGTTGGGTCATGATGCGCGTGAGCCCTCTGGACTTGAAGTCGGGATTCGTGCTCAGATACCGCAGTACTTCTGGTGGAAAGGCCATCTTGTCTTGCTTCTTGCTGAACAAACCCATGGCTCCCCCTAAGCTATCCCCCCAGATCCCGCCAGGCCCCTGAACTGCCAGAACTTGCTTCAGAGTACCTGACGGAACCGATACTGGGGAAGAATGGCACTGACTAAGACAGCTTGCTTACCGCCGCCGACTGCACCCGTCGTGACACAGAACCCGCCACATCCGATGCCTTCGCGGTGAGTCCAGACACCAGTACGGTGGCCTGTAACACCGTTTGAACGGCATTCTTGCGAACCTCAGACCACTGGATCTCAGGAATAGCATCCTTGGCTATCTCGATCGCTGATTCCTTAACCTCGGCCAGCCGCTCGCTCGTTGCACGACCCATCTGGGACAGATCATATGTCCGCCTCAAGGTCGAATCGGACAGCACGGCATAGGCAGCGTGAAGATCACTCTGCTTCCGACGACGAGATCTACGCTCCTCAAGCAATGTCTCGAATGCGGCA
>JAQIBK010000185.1 GCA_027859125.1 Actinomycetota bacterium
GCTGATATACCTCGGGGTGCTCGTGCAGGTAGCGTAGCTGAGCCAGGCCGGCAGCGGTGGCCAGCGGGTTGCCCGAGAGCGTACCGGCCTGGTACACGGGACCCAGCGGAGCCAGTTGCTCCATGATCTCGCGCTTGCCGCCAAAAGCGCCAACGGGGAAGCCGCCGCCCAGGATCTTGCCGATAGTGGTGAGGTCCGGAGTCACACCGTAGAGCTCCTGCGCGCCGCCGAGCGCCACGCGGAATCCGGTGATGACCTCGTCGAATATCAGCACCACGCCGTGCTCGTCGCAGAGCGCGCGCAGCCCCTGCAGAAAGCCATCACGTGGAGGAACGACGCCCATGTTGCCGGCGACCGGCTCAAGGATGATCGCGGCGACCTCATCGCCCTGTGTTTCGAGAGCGACCGCCACAGCGTCAAGATCGTTGTACGGCAGCACGATCGTGTCGGCAGCATTACCCTTGGTCACGCCCGGGGTCGAGGGGATTCCCAGCGTCACGAGGCCGGAGCCCGCTGCAACCAGCAGCGAATCCGAGTGACCGTGATAGTTGCCGTCGAACTTGATGAACTTGTCGCGTCCGGTATAGCCGCGAGCCAGTCTGATCGCGCTCATGGTCGCCTCGGTGCCGCTCGAGACCATGCGCACCATATCCATGCTGGGGATCACGTCGCAGACAGCCTTGGCGAGCTGAACCTCGATCTCCGTCGGCGCTCCATAGCTCGTGCCACGGTCGAGCTGCTCGCGAACCCGATCGAGCACCTCGTCGGGTGCGTGACCCAGTATCATCGGGCCCCACGACGCCACAAAATCGACGTACTCGTTGCCGTCGGTGTCCCACACGTGCGAGCCCTTGGCGTGATCGTAGAAGATCGGATCGCCACCCACGCTCTTGAACGCACGGACCGGCGAATTCACGCCGCCCGGGATATAGCGCGATGCCTCAGCGAAGAGGCGCTTGGAGTTAGTGTTGTCCATGTGCGAGTTGCTCCTTTCAAAGGGGCATGTCTGAGCCCCCGTCGCGTACTCATGACAGGGTACACCATGGCCGCGCTCGCGAACGGCGCATCCCCCGGGTCACGTCAGGCGGAGGCTCACCACAGAATGCGACGATCGAGCTCCAGGAACTGCTCACGGCACCGTGACTGTACGTCACCCAGAGCATCGCTGACCTCCAAAGAGGCCTCATCCCGACGTGCGATCAACTCATCCAGACGGGCAAGGACCGCCTCCGAATCCCCGCTCGAATAGTCGAACACGTAGCGCTCCTGCCCGAACTGACGCATCACCTCAAGGTACTTGTGGCTCCAACCCATTACGAGAACCGGCACGGATGTCGCAAGTGCGCCCACCATCGCGTGGAACCCCGAGACCACGACGCACGTGCAGACGGAGACCAACCTGCGTAGCGCGGCCGCGTTCATGTCGCCGCCCACCGCAATGACGGAGTCCGCCACGGATCCTTCGAGCCTGGAGGCTATCTGTTCGATCACAGGCAGGTCATTGTTGCGAAGCTCGGCCGAACCGGCTCGTGTGGCGTTGGGAAACAACAACACCGTATGGCCCCGTCGCACGATATCGCCCACCATCTCGGAGAGGAACCCGGCGTAGTCCTCACCCTTCGCTGATGCCTTGGCGGCAAGCACTGCGCTCGGACACACGCCGATGACGGTGCCACCTTCATCTTTCACACGAGAGATCCGGACCAGGATCTCATCGGCTTCGATCGATCCCTCGTCGCTCAGCGCATCGCGCGGCTCAAAGAGGAATGCGATATCCGGTGCGGGGAAGATGCGGTCCTTGGGAAATGCGATATCGGCAAGATTCTGTTCTGTGACCTCGCCGCGAGGAACCACCATGGTGCATCGCCACAGGATCCGCGCAGCGAGGCGGACCCAACGCCCCTTGAACGGGCCGAGAGCCTGCGAGAGTTTGGCCACCGGGACTCCCATGAGGATCGCCGGCAGAATGGTGAGGATGTTGAACGGCAGGTACTTCTCGCGACCATCGATGAACGAGACGCCGGCAAGGTCCACCAGTGCATCGCTGCCCGCAAGCGCTCGAACCGACTCAGGCCCCATCCTTGTGATCCGCACCCCGATGAGCCTGAGCACGCCAAGAACAAGAGACCACGGGAACAGAACGAGCACGAGATACGCTGGCGTCGACGAGTACACGCTCACGAGCGGGTCGGTCACGAGCTCCCCGTCACGCTCCGGGTAGTACGAGAACACCGCGAACTGCGTGTCCGGATGCTCGTCACGCAAGCGCCCCACGGCAGTCTCAAGCATCGCCTCGGCACCGCGATTACCCGACACGGTCGCGGCTATGATCGAGATTCGTTTCATGAGAGTGATTCCAATCCCTTCAGGATCAACAGCTCCAACTTGATCGAGAGACGCGAGCGTCTCAGTATCCGATCAAGACCCTCCTTTGACTGCGATGCGTGGAAATTGCTCAATGCTATTCGTGCTGCAATGCGCTCGTGCCAACGAGCCTCCACGCCGACGCGCTCGGATCTCAGGGATTCCTACGTCTGCGGCAACGAGCTCGCCCGACTCAGCAGCCTCGAGAGCCCTGACACCGATCGGCGTCTTCAGGATCATGGCGGTGTGCTTGATGGGGTCCGCCTTGTACGCAGCCGACCATATGTCGCCCACGCACACATCGTCGTCGTAGCCGAAATGGTCACCGCAGAACATGCACTTCTTGGCGGCGCACACGTACAGATTCTGATACATCCCGTACTCCGAGAAGGGTCGCTCGATCACTGAGCCGTCGCTGAACTCCGCACGCATCCGCCCGCGACAGTGACCTTGTCGAAATCGGAACCTCTCCAGGCCCGACGCAGAACCCCTGGACAGCCTGTCGACCGTCCGGTCCACTAGCGCGGGAGTGGTCGCATGGCCGCAGAACAGAGCGACTGTGAGCGTGGTCTTCGCGGCCAGTTCCTGCCGACGGAAGAGAGCCGTGATCTCGCATGGAAGAGCGACCACGGCCACACGACCATTGAACGCCTTGAACAATGGGAGTTCCACACCCACGCCGTCACCGAGAACGTAGG
>JAQIBK010000203.1 GCA_027859125.1 Actinomycetota bacterium
CGGGTTGACGGCGGGTCCATCAAGACAGCCCTCGCAGTTGAGCATATCGACCACCAGCGGAGCGGTCTCCCCTTTCTCCACTGCGCACAGCAACTGATCGAGCTCACGCAAACCGCGAACCGCAACGACATCCCGATCGGTCATTGTGCGCGCCGCGAGAACCTGACGAGGAAAACCATCGATCAACGAGACCTCTTTCAGGGGCTGGGGTCGTTGAGACCCATGGTCTGCGGACACGACCGGAATCATGGGTACTCTAGGCGACTCCATGAGCTTCTTCAGCTCCAGAAAATCGATCGCCACATCGATCGCACCGTCGAACTGCTCCTGGTGGACCTCATCCTTCCGTGCATAACACGGCGAAACATAGACGATGGAGATCTCACGAGGATAGAGATCGCGGATCAAGCGTGCTTGGGCAAGGTACGGCGGTACGATCGGTGCGAGCGCGGAAACAAGCATTGGATGGTACTTACGCACCCAGGAGACGACCACTGGGCACGTCGAACGAAGCAGGAGCGGCAGATCCGTGTGGGTGAGTAGGCGCTCGTAAGCCTCGGCCACGAGCTCCTCGCCCAAGAACGTGCTCTCAACCGAGTGGAAGCCCAAGGACTCGAGTCTACGTTCAATATCAATCGGGGTCATGGGATGAAGTGCGGCGACGAACTCGGTCGCAAGAAGAACCACGACAGGTATGTCCGAGGCCAACAGATCCGAGACTCGCCCCGTATCGTCACGCACGACATTCCCACCATTCGCGCACTCACTCACGCAAAGGCCGCAAGCGACGCATTTCTCTTCAATGATCTCGCTGCGTCCGCCACTTATGCGTATCGCCCGTGAAGGACAGTAGCGAACACACGCCCAGCAACTCCGGCACGCAGAGGACGAGTTCTGGATCAGAAAACCGTCTGATGAACCGTGGTCATCGAGAATCACGTCGGATCGACCCTGATCGGGTTGTCTTGAACTCTCGTCTGCCACAGTGTCCACCCCCTCCTACTGACTCAGGATACTCGCGACTCCCCCGCGAACCACAGTTTCAGACCAGTACGCTCCAAAGCAGCTGCCAGCGGAAGCCCCAAGCCGTAGACAACGATAGCCTGCCCAATGCCAACTGCAACCACGCCGAAGAGATACATGCCGATCCAACTGCCCTCGACGTCGATGCCAAGCGGAGCGACTTCGTAGAATCCAAGTCCGGCAAGCACGAACGGCAGATAGGCCGGCACGATCAGCGCGTTGGCGAGCACGGGCCCTGCCAGTGCCAATAAGCGCCGTTCACGAAAGCGCCACATCCATACTGCGCCCAACAGCGAACCGATCGATCCGAACACAACATCCAGCATAGCGATCAATCCGACCTGCGAAAGCATGAACGAGTTGGCGATCACCGCGCCCAGCGCCAATCCAGGGATAGCCGCAGGCGTGAACAGGGCCAGAACGGTTGCAGCCTCGCTCAAGCGCAGCTGAACAGGGCCATATCCCAGCGGCGTCAACAGGAGAGGAAGCGTGACGGCAGCATACGCCGCCGCGATTATTCCGGCTTGAGCTATGTATCGGCTGCGCTTCAAGTAGAGCCTTTCGGTCGGGGGATCGCTCGGGGATTCTAGCACGCGCCGAGCCTAGTAAGGGCCTACGCGAGAAGAGTGCTTCCGTAGCCTGGCTGATACTGCCTGAGCACACCTGTGGAGCCGCCCAACGCCCTGCGATCGAGCGCCTCGAAGATGGCCGCGACGAGGAGCGGGTCGAACTGCGTCCCTGCTGCCGCCTCCATCTCGTCGCGTGCTGCCGAATGCGAAAGACGCGGACGATACGGTCTCTCCGACGTCATCGAGTCATATGCGTCGGCGACTCCCAGGATCCGCGCCATGATCGGAGTGTCGTCTCCACGAAGTCGCATGGGATAGCCGGTGCCATCCCAGCGCTCGTGATGATGCATGATTATCGGCGCAAGACCATTCAGGAAGTCGACTTGCTCGACAAGCGTCGCCCCACGTTCAGCGTGCGACCTGACCCGAGCGGCCTCTTCGTCGGTGAGGCTCGTCGGCTTGAGAAGTATCTCCTCGGCAATACCCGTCTTGCCGATGTCATGAAGCAGACCCGCAAAACGCAGCATCTCGATCTGTTCAGCAGGAAGTCCCACCTCACGGCCGATGAGCATCGCGTAGTCCATGACTCGATCCGAATGACCGCGGGATGCGCCCTCTGATGCGTCGAGCGTCACAGAAAGGGCGGCAAGCGCCCGGGAGTAGTCGGAGTGAAGGCGCTCGAACACCGACGCGCGCTCGAAAGTGATCGCTGTGTGATCGGCGAAGTCCTGAAGCAGTCGCCGATCGTCAGCCGAATAGCGTGAACCATCTCTGCTGGCCACAAGGAGGTAGCCCGCCACCTTGTCCTGCACGAAGATCTCGGCGGTGAGGGTCGTCCATTCATCGCTCGTCGCGTCCGGAGCTATCCTGCCTGCAGCGCTCGCTCGTGTCATAGAGTCGAAAGGTGAGGTGATCATGTCGCGACCCGTCGCCTCAAGAACCACTAGGGCGACGTCTGTGTCACCGGTGCCATCTGTAGTAGTGAATGCCGCACGGTCAGAACCCCATCCGCTCAGCAGCAGACCTGCCAGCGCATTCGGGAACGAACGGGATAGTGCGTCCAGAACGATCGGCTCCAGTGAGGGAATGTCCCCCGCCACTCCGGTCGCCCTCGCGAACTCACCGAGACGGACGGCTTCTGCTGCAGCGCCATCAAGCTCGCCGACATGAGAATCAGGTGCAACTGTCGCAACCGCCGATGGGTCCGTCGCCGAAGCCACTTTGTTCGACTCCAGTGCCGCAAGCGCCTGCAAAGAGATCATCGATGCATAGGCCTGGACTTGCTTGTGAGCCACTGGGGGCACGTCACGAACTGCTATGCGTGCCTCATCGTCGCCAAGCCCTCGACCGACGAGTGACTGGAACGCCCGTTTGCGCTCACGGGTCGACGAGAAGAAACCGCCCACCACTATCTGGACATCCTCGCGCAGCGCGGTGCCGTAAACTGACAACCCTCCTCGGCAGGTGACGCGAATCGGACTGTCGCCGAGATGCACGATCGTCTCGTCGTCCAGGCAATTGCATTCCCCGACGGATACGCCATCCGATACCAGACCGCAAAGGGAGCAGTGCGTCGAACGCGATATGCAGTCGCCAGTCGTGGTGGAGACGGACACGGAGAGTCCCGTGGCACCCAAGAACGCCTCGGTGATCTCGCTCCAGCGAGAAGACGAGAAGGCTTTCACTATGTGCGATCGATCGTTCATGCGACTCCCGTGGCAGGATACATCTACTCGGAAATATCGGCACTCGTGAAGTCAGCCTGAACCACACGGCCTGTTTGACGGATAGTCGGCACAATGCTCCGCCCTGCGGCACACTGGGCCGATAATCGGCAATGCCCCAACACGATCACACCCTTCCGCGCGGCAACCGAAGCGTGAAAGTGGTGCCTGAACCCTCGATGCTTTGAACCTCCACCTCGCCACCTGCAGCATCGATGATGCTCTTGGCGATGGAGAGCCCCAGTCCGAAACCACCGGTCTCTTTTGAGCGAGACTTGTCGCTACGGTAGAAGCGCTCGAAGATGTTGGGCAGATCCCTGGCTGGGATTCCAACACCCGAGTCGACGACCTCCACAATGATGATATCCCGTTTCCTTCGAGTTACAAGAGAGACCCGACCCCCTGCAGGAGTGTACTTGCAGGCATTGTCCACGAGTATCGAGATGGCATCCTCGAGTCTGTCGGGATCACCCATGAGTACCAGTTGCCCCTCTTCCGGCCCCTCGAACTCAAGTCCCTTCTCAATATAGCGCGTCGCGGCACCCGCAAGAATCTCGCGACATCTCGCGTTTAGGTCGAATCGAACGCTGCGGTATTCCAGCGTGCGCTCATTGCGAACCAACGACAACAGATCGCTGGCAAGACGTGCCATCCTGTGAGACTCGCGGTCGATCGCGTTGATCGCCTCGTCACGAACCTCCGGGTCCTCTTTGCCCCATGCACGCAGTATGTTCGCGTAACCCCTGATTCCTGCAACCGGTGTCGCCAGCTCGTGCGACGCATCGGCAATGAATCGAGTCTGCGCCTCCGAACGTCTCCGGAGCCTGCCTATCAGATCATTGATCGACCGTGCGAGCGCACCGATCTCATGCTCTCCCTGCACGGGCAGTTCCACATCGAGCTGTCCGGCGTCGATGGCATCAGCTGCCTCGCGGAGGTCATCAACGAGCTTGAGGACCCAGCCCATACTGGTCTGCATCATCACCACCATGATGAACATCGCGGAGAGAGCGAGCGTGGCCATCGGGAGTCTGATCGCATCGATGACCGCCTCTTCCTGCTCGGGGAAGTAGGTGATGTCCAGAACCCCGCTCTTGTTGTTCGGAAGTTCGATCGGGACATGAACGATGAACACACCGAGCCGAGCGGGGCCGAAGAGTCCAGCGAGGATTCCGCCCGTGTCCACGGTGCTCTCCACAGGCTGACGGTGCTCCAGGGCCTCCATGCGATACTCGTCGAGCCCGGGAAGCAAGGCGCGCTCATTGCTGAACCAATACGGTTCCAGGTTCTCGCTGTAGAAGGCGAAGTCGCCCTCTGACAGACCTGCCCCACTGAACATCTGCGGAACAGTCCGGAGGAACTGTCGTTCCGCCTCGGCCTCTCGCTCCGCGCCCTGAAGACCTCGATCGACGGCCTCAAGCTTGGCCACTGTCGCGGAGTTCTTGGCGATCTCGGAGGCATCTCGCGCTATCCGCAGAGTGGCATCGTGGGCCACGACGGACATGCCGTCAGAGACGACAACATAGGTGGTGAGCGCTACTCCACCGACAACCAGCCCCGCGAAGAGCACCGAGACCAGAAACAGCCATGTCCTCAGAGAGGAACGATGCATCTAGCCCCTCGCAAAGAAGTACCCGACACCTCGGATTGTCTGGATGATGGTGTTGTCACGATCACCGATCTTGTTGCGAAGGTGACAGACGAAGACCTCGATCACATTACTGTCAGTGGCGTGCTGTCCGCCCCAGACCTCCTCGAGAATCTCATCACGAGAGATGACCCTTCCTGCGTTGGCCACCAGATAGTACAGAAGATCGAACTCCTTGGCCGTGAGATCGATGATCTCACCCCCGGCAGTGGCGCGCCGCGAGGAAGGCTCAACCTCCACGCCAGAGGCCTTGAAGCCCGCATCCGGACGCTCGACTCGCTTGAGCAGAGCGCGTATCCGAGACAACAGCTCGGGAATCTCGAATGGCTTGCGGAGATAGTCATCTGCGCCCGCATCGAACCCTGAGACAACGTCTTGCGTCTCCGCACGCGCAGTCAGCATCAGAATGGGAAAGTCGTACTTCTGCTCGCGCAGACGTCGGGCCACCTCGATACCGTCGATACCGGGCAGCATCAGATCCAGTACCAGAACATCCGGTTCCTCAGCCTCAACCGCCGCAAGGCCACTTGGACCGTCGGCGGCTTTGCGAACGGAATAGCCGACATGCATCAGCTCGAGTTCAACGAAACGCGCAATCGTCGCGTCGTCCTCAACGATAAGAATCTTCTCGTCAGCCATTTGCCCCTCCGAGAGCCCCGTCGCCGTGTCGTTGAGAACGGTCAACGGCGTATCTTGAAGTCATTGTCTTAAGGATAACGCATAGAACCGATTATCCGTCACGGGAGAAGTTGCTCGGCGATCTGGACTGCGTTCAGTGCGGCCCCCTTGCGAATCTGATCCGCCACGACCCACATGCTCAGACCGTGAGCAACAGTCTGATCCACCCTGAGTCGTCCAACGTATGTATCGTTGGTTCCCTGGAGCAATCCCGGCATCGGGTACAGCTGCTGACCGGGATCATCCATCACTGCGATACCGGGTGCTGCGACAAGCGCGGAACGCACGGCATCGAGCGATACCTCGCTCTCGAACTCCACATTGATCGACTCGGCGTGGCACCTAAGGA
>JAQIBK010000218.1 GCA_027859125.1 Actinomycetota bacterium
GGGCAGGTTGCTCCGGTCATGCCGAACGTAGAACTCCTTCTTCCCCTGGTAGTTCACCCGATGTGGCGCGAAGAGGCTCTTGGGAACAAAGACGATCATGACGCTGTGTCCGCCTTCGAATCCGTCAATGAATCGGATGCGATGGCCGATGATCACCGGCTCAATGCACTGCGTGATGCGTTGCTGATACGCTCGTATCAAGTCGTCATCGTTCACATCTCCGACGCCGGATATCGACTCGGGGATGCCCGTGCCAGCCCCGGACTCGCTGTCTGCGCGCTCTGCAATCCCATAGACCAGACACCCGCCGGCACTGTTGGCGAGAGCACACACGTCGTTGAGAAACGAGCGGACACCCTTCTCACCCGTGTCAGGCAGGGATGCCTTGTAGTCGATCCTACGTCCCTCCGCCACATCCGGAATCAGGCTGAGCACATCGTCAGCCAAGATGGCATCGAACGGCTTCTCGTCAAGAATCAACACTGCTCCTTCGCCCTGCCCAACAATGCTTATGCAGTCTGTGTATGACAACGAACACAGCTGCCTTCTTCTGTGTAAGAAGCCCGTGTCCCTCTTGGCTTGCGGGTATATGCAGACTGTGTAAGTGCGGTCAGAGGTTATCGATCGGACTTCGCACGCCGTGGCCCCCCACATTGAGCACGTGCGAGGATATCATAGTCGTCCGCACCACCTAGTGTCCCAACAGTTCCTGGATCGTCCGGATGTCGTAGCCGGACTCGAGCAGATGCGTGGCAAAGGAATGTCGGAACGTGTGGCACCCTACGTGTTTGATCACCCCGGCCCTGCGGACCGCTTCCTTCACGGCTCGCTGGAGGATGGTCTCGTGGATATGATGGCGACCCTGCTCGCCGGTCCTGACGTCCTTCCACCGCTTCTGCTGCGGGAAGACCCACTGCCAGCGCCAGTCGACGGAGGCGCCAGGGTACTTGCGGTCCAACGCACCGGGCAGCTCGGCGCGCCCCCAGCCGTCTGCCAGATCCCGCTCGTGGACGGTCCTGGCTCTCTTCATCTGCTCCTGTAACGCGACCTTGAGCGATACGGGGAGCATCGTCATGCGGTCCTTGGCGCCCTTGCCGTCGCGAACAATGATCTCGTTGCGGGCGAGATCGATGTCTTGGACGCGCAGGCGCAGACATTCCGTCAGACGGATCCCCGTCCCATACATGAGGGATCCCATCAGCCGCTTGTCGCCGTCGAGTTGCTCCAGGACCGCCTTCACCTCGTCACGGGTCATCACCACAGGTAATCGCTTGGGCTTGCGCGCACTGACCTCCTCCTCGACCGCCAAGTGGGTGAGGAACGCGTTGATCTCATCCTCGCCCATCTCCGCCGGATGCCGAGCGGAGCGCTCGGCCCATCTGGTCTAACAGCTTCGGTGAGTCCATCTTCGGCAGTATGCACACGCGTCTTCTCTGTGCCTTACCATGTGGCTCAGCACGTCCGTCTCGCAGCCGAGAGGCCCCATGGACCGCATCGCTCGCTTCATCGTCGCCCACAACAAGCGCGTGCTCGGCGCTACGGCGCTCCTCACCCTGCTCGCGGCGACCATGCTGTTCCGCATGTCGTTCAACGCCGACATCACCAGGTTCATCGCCGAGGGCGAAGAGACCGGCCAGGCCTTCATCGCACTCAACGAGAAGTACGACACCGGCGATCCCATCAACGTCCTCGTCACCGTGCCGGACGGCACCTTCGCGGACGGCCAAGCCCTCGCCGACCTGCGCGAGCTGCGCATGGATATCGAGGCGCTCCCCGGTGTGGCCTCCGTGGCCTCGGTCCTGCCCGCGGACGAGGCACTGCTCGACATCCTCTTCCTCATCCAGCAGCGCATGGCGGAAGGTCCGCGGCCGCTCACGGTGGACGAGATCCCCGAGGCGCTCGCCTCACTGCCTTCCATCGCCATCCAGCAGGGACTCTTCGCTACGCCCATGGCCGATCTCCTCATCAGCGATGACAAGAAGGACACGCTGCTGATGGTCGTGCCCCAAGAGGACGGCTTCGAGCTCGTGAGCGACCTTCGTGAGTACGTGGAAGGTGGCGTCCCGGGCGACTTCGACATCCTGATCTCCGGCAACCCGGTCGTGTTCGAGACGGTCTTCGGGATGATGAGCTGGTTCCTGCTGGGCATCCCGCCCGTGGTCGTGATCTTGCTGCTGGTCACGTTCTTCGCCAATATCGGCGACCGCAAACTCA
>JAQIBK010000199.1 GCA_027859125.1 Actinomycetota bacterium
CACTACTTGGCCAGAGCCCAGTTGACGCCGCTCGATATGTCGATCTCAAGTGGCACAGCCAGCTTCACTACGTCCCTCATGGCCTCTCGCACCATCGCTGACAGGCGTCCGACCTCGAGTGACGGACACTCGAATACGAGTTCGTCATGGACCTGGATGACCATGCGTGCTGAGAATCCCTCCCCGCGCAGGCGTCGATCGACCTCGATCATGGAGAGCTTGATGATGTCGGCCGCGGTCCCCTGCATGGGATGGTTCATTGCCGTGCGCTCACCGAACGAGCGAAGATTGTAGTTGCTGCTCTTGAGCTCAGGGATGCGCCTGCGGCGACCGAACATCGTGGACGCGAAGCCGTCCTTGTGAGCTTCCGCGACCGTTTCGTCGAGGTAAGTGCGGACACGAGGGTACGCCTCGAAGTAGCGATCGATCATGCCTTGCGCCTCGCTGTAGCCCATGCCGAGCGAGTCACCCAGACCGTGTGCCGTCTGACCGTACACTATGCCGAAGTTCACCGCCTTGGCGCGACTCCGGAACTCAGTTGTGACCTCGTCGACAGCCATGCCGAACACCCGCGCCGCAGTGGCTGCATGGAAATCCGCGCCGGAGGTGAATGCCTCGACGAGCCCTTCGTCGCCCGAGAGATGCGCGAGGATGCGCAGTTCGATCTGTGAGTAGTAAGCGCCGACGATGGTGTCGCCGAACGCTCCGGGCACGAAAGCGGCTCGGATTCGGCGACCGAACTCGGTGCGGACCGGGATGTTCTGCAGGTTGGGATTGCTGCTCGACAACCGTCCCGTGGCCGCGACAGTCTGATTGAATGTCGTGTGCAGACGCCCGTCCGTGCCGAGCAGACGCGGCAGCGCGTCGATGTACGTCGACTTGAGCTTGGCGAGCTCGCGGTAGTCCCTGATCAGTTGCGCGATCGGATACTGGGCCGCGAGCATCTTGAGCACCGACGCGTCCGTAGAGTACCCGGTCTTGGTGCGCTTTGACGGCGGCAGGTCCATCTTCTCGAACAGGACCTCGGCAAGCTGCTTGGGTGAGACTATGTTGAACTCGAGACCTGCCATCTCGTGGATCTCGGCCACCAACATGTCGATGCCAGCTGCCGTCTCACGCGCAAGTCCATCGAGCACATCAGTGTCGATGCTGACTCCCACACGTTCCATTCGTGCGAGAACAGGCACAAGAGGCATCTCGATGCGAGAGAAGCAGTCGAGCGACCGGTCGGCTTCCAACTGCTGGGTGAAAACCGGCGCGAGACGCGCAACCGCTTGCGCCTCGACGGCGGCCCGCGGCATGGTCTCCGTCGGCTCGGCAAGGGGCTGGCTTAGATAGTCTGCGGACAGGCCGGCAATGTCGTACGACGATCGGTGCGACTCCAGCAGGTAGGCAGCAAGGCTGCAGTCGAAGATCCGGGCCGGATGGACAGCGTCGAAGGAGGTGTCGCACGCCGCACCGCCCGAATCGGGTGGGCACAGGTCGTGCAGCAACGCCTTGATGTCGCCGGCGGCAACTCGCGACGACTCGAGCAGAGAGTTGAACGCGATCTGGATCGCATCATCGGAGAGGACAGCGACCGCATCGTCCGCCGCCAGCGCGATATCGCGGCGTTCGGCGAACAGCGACTCTCCGCTGCCATCGTCGATACCGACGCCTATCCAGGAGCCGAGGCCCTCGGCGACCCAATCGCGCACGCGTGAGAACGCATCCGAGTCCCGGAGCACAACCCATGGCAAGGATGGCTCCACCTCCGGAACAACTGGCTTCTCCCCTGCCGTGGCGAGCACACGCTCCAGCAGCGAAGTGAATCTGAGCTCCGCGAACGCTTTGGCGATCACTGCGGGATCGAAGACGCCCCACTTCACTGTCTCGATGTCCAAGTCGATCGGAACGTCGCAGCGAATCGTGGCCACGGTTCTGCTCACGCGAGCATCCTCGGCATGGTCACGAAGGCGCTCGCCCAGCTTGCCCTTGATCCCGGGCGCAGCGGCGAGCACGGCTTCGAGCGTGCCGTGCTCCGCGATCAACTTGGACGCCGTCTTCTCGCCCACACCCGGTACACCGGGGATGTTGTCGGATGTGTCGCCCTTGAGGCCCAGATAGTCCGTGACCTGCGCCGGAGTGACTCCATAACGGTCGAACACGCCCTGGGGATCGTAAGTGACGATGTCCGTGATGCCCTTGCGGGTGGTCACGACGCTCACATTCTCCGTCACGAGCTGCAAGGCATCCCGGTCACCTGTTATGAGCAGCACTCTCATGCCGGCGTTCTCGCCTTGCTCGGCAAGCGTGCCGAGGATATCGTCGCCCTCCCAGCCTTCGACCTCCACGATCGGGACCGACATGGCCGTCAGCAGCTCCTTGATCATTGGGAACTGAGCCTTGAGTTCGGGTGCCGTGGGCGGACGCTGCGCCTTGTAACACGCAAGCACCTCGCTGCGAAACAGCGGTCGGCCCTTGTCGAAAGCCACGACGACTCCGTCGGGTTCCAGGACGTCGACCATCTTGGTGAGCATCGACACGAAGCCGAACACAGCGTTGGTGGGTCGCCCGTCCGGCGCGGTCATTGTTGGAGGGAGTCCATGGAACGCGCGGTGCAGAAGACTGTTTCCGTCGACGACGGCCATTACGCGTTTGGTCATGAAGTGCCCCTTTGGGATACGCTCAGATTACAGATTCGTTCCGAGACCTCGCGTCCGAAACGGTGCGTGACACGATTGTACCCGAGCGTCGCATGTGACATAGGGGGGCGTCATGGGGTTCTTCAACTGGGCGGCACCGGCTTTTCACCGTCTGGCCGATCGCTGGTCGATCGATGACGTCGATAGAATCGCCTACTGGCTGCGCCCTTTCGTCAATCCGAATGGACGGCTGCTGGACCTGGGCGGCGGCACGGGCGCCCTGGGCGTCCGTCTTTCCTCGGCACTGGATGCGAACGTGGTGGTGGGCGACCCCACACCTCAGATGATCCGCTACGTGCCGACAAGTGATCGGGTGAGCGCTGTTCTGACAAGCGCCGAGGACATACCCTTTGCCGATGAAGAGTTCGATGCGGTGATCGTGAGCGACGCCTTCCATCACTTTCGCGATCAGCCTGGTGCGGCGCGTGAAATGGTGCGCGTCGTGCGAAGCGGCGGTGGAGTGACTGTGTTGGAGCTCGATCCGACCGGGCTCGGCATGCGTGCACTGGTACTTGCCGAGAAGCTGCTGGGCGAACCGGGAGCGTTCTTCACGCCGGAGGCAATGTGCGAGTTCTGGCGCGCAAAGGGCGTCGAGGGCACATGCGAACGTGTGAACGGCCCAACCTATCGTTTCACCGGAACCGTGAAGTGAGCGCGACAAGCAGGATCTAGCTGCCGTTCCAGAGATAGCCGACGTTTCGCACGGTCTCGAGTCGATTCATGAGTTCACTGCCGACCTTGGACCGAATGCGCCTGATGTGGACATCCACCGTGCGGGAACCGCCGTAGTAGTCCGAACCCCACACTCGTCGCAACAGCATCTCCCGACTGTACGCACGGTTGGGATGCGTGACCAGGAACGCGAACAGAGCATATTCGAGGTACGTGAAGTCTATTGGCCTGCCGCGAAGATTGGCTTGGTACGTGGCGAGGTTGACCGTGAGGTCATCGATTCTCAGAAGTTCCTGTTCGCCGACTTCCTCTCCTGGCCAGAGCAGAGTTCGGACGCGTGCGGCCATCTCGGCCGACGAAGCTCCACGCACAACGAAGTCAGCACCCATCTGTGCAGGCAGGCGCAGAGACGACAGTGCATCGGATTCAATCAGTAGCACCGTGCTCACATCTGCTCCAGAAGCCGTGGCACTCTCAACCAGCTGCACGAACGGTTCCGGGTCACGGCCTGCGTCGATGACAACCAGGGCGTAGTCCATATTGGAGAGCTTCGATGTCGTTTCACCGGTGACACAATTCGTGATCACAACGTCCATGGGTTCGATCGCGCTGGACACCCACGCTCGGGTGTGCGCGTCATCTGAGACTATCAGCACCTTTTTCATGTGCATACAACCACCAAACCCTTCAACAGCAGGTCAGGAGGTCATGTCTCCTTCCCCGCTAGCGTTTCGTGTCATATTCGTGTCACTACCGATAGCCACACCTTGCTGGCTGAGGGAGGCAACGATGGCATTTAC
>JAQIBK010000143.1 GCA_027859125.1 Actinomycetota bacterium
GGTTTCTGTGCTCCTAGTCGACGCTTCCGAGTCGAGTTGTTTCGCCGGCCAGGTAGAGCATGGCTTCTGCGAGTGATGTTTTGCCCGCACCGCCGTGGCCGACGAGAACAACGTTGCGGACTTTGTCAGTGCTTGGTGCTCCCAAGTGCATCTCCTCCTAGGTTGAGACCCTTCAAGGTCGAACCAGCAAGACGCTCGGAACGCATCTGTGTGCGCCCCACGCGCCATGACTCCAGCATACTCCTGCACGGCGCTGTCGGCACTGCTAGAATGTGACTCGGCCTGTATGGCCCACGTGCCGTTCGGCCCATTACGAAGTACGTACCCTAGGAAGGACCCGCTCCACATGCGAATGAAGTCACTGCGTATGCTACTTGTCGTTCTCACCGTTGTTCTGCTTGCATCCGTGTTCGCTTTGCAGGGCTGTTCGACTGCAGCTGACAGATCGATCGAAGTCTCGTACGGAACCGCCGACGAGACCGATGAACCTACCGAAGAGCCGGCCGAGGAGCCGACGATCCCATTTGAGGAGGATGCCGTGCACACACCAAGCTACGAGATCCAGGGCAACGAGATTGCCGTGATCACCACTAACAGGGGAGTCATCAAGTTCGAGTTCTTTGGTGAGGATGCTCCCAATCACGTTGCTGCGTTCATCGAGTTGGCGCAGAAGGGCTTCTACGACGGCACCAAGTTCCACCGCGTGGTGCGTGAGCCCGAGCCTTTCGTGATCCAGGGCGGCGACCCACTTTCCAAGACCGACGATCCCATGGTGGGAACGGGCGGTCCCGGGTACAGCCTCGCGGCTGAGTTCAATGACCACAAGCATCTTGAGGGAACCGTGTCCATGGCTCGGTCTCAGGATCCTGACTCGGCCGGTTCGCAGTTCTACATCTGCCTTGCCCCGCAGCCTTTCCTTGATGGTCAGTACACGGTTTTCGGTCAGGTGACCGAGGGCTTGGATATCGTTCAGGCGATCATGCAGGGTGATGTCATGGAATCCGTCACAATCGAGACTGAGTAATCACCAACTAGGGGGACGTGCGTGGACGAGGCGCGATTCCAAGAGGCACAGACAGCTTACGACGCTGGAGACTACCGCGCCGCTGCGAAGGGATTCCTTGCAGCAGCGGGGCGTAGTGCCGATGGCAGCGGCAGTGCCTATCACATGGCGGGCAACTCGCTCATGCGGCTGCGTCGTCACAGTGACGCGGTCACGGTGTACGGCCACGCGCTGCGAGATGAGCTCTATGACCAAATGGGTGCGGTCAAGGCCAATCGCGGCACGGCGCTGGCTGCGCTCGGTGACTACGCTGAGGCAGTGAAGTCTTTTGAGGCTGTCATCGAGGAGCCTGGATACCCGACCCCATACAAGGCGCACCAGGGAATGGCCTCGGCGCTGTGGGAAATGGGTCGGGCGGATGAGGCGGCCGCTGCATATAGGCGCGCAGCCCTGGATGAGACGAACCCGGATCCCGGCAAGGCGTTGAACAACCTGGGTCTTTGTTTCATGGCGCTTCGTCGTCCCGCTGACGCAGTCGAGGCATACAAGGCAGCGATCGGGTTCGACTCTTACGCCAACAAGGGTAAGGCGCTTGCGAACCTCGGAATCGCCTTCTCCGTGAACGGCGATCACAGACAGGCTGTTCGCGCCTTTGAGAAGGCGACTCAGCTGCACAGTCATGACCTCACTCCGGCTGCCATTGCCGCATTCGATGCCAGCAAGGACGCACTTGCGGCGCAGCATGAGAAGGTCGAGGGGTGGCAGACAGGTGAGATGCCGCCGGTGATCGACCCTCCGTCGGACACAGCTGGCTGGGTCACCGGTGAGCTCATGAGCCTGACGCGTGAGTCCTCGAACCATGTTGATCCCCTCCAGGACGCGGAGAATGCCCCGGACTCCACTTCGCCGCTCCAGGACCTGAGCACGACATCCAATGCGATCGACCTGGAGCACTCCGACGAGATGCTTGAGGCCACGGCCGATCTCTTTGGCAGCGATGAGGCGGTCAACTCGTTCTTCGCCATCAGCGAAGACGAGATGCGCGACAAGGACCGTGCCGCTCGCCGAGCCGATCGCATTGCACGGAAGGATCGACGCAGTCCTCTGGCGGTGGCACTGATAGGTGCTCTCGTCGCAGCAATAGTCATCGGTGGCCTGGCAGCGGCATACTTCGCCGGCTACGGCTATCCCACACAGACAATGAGCGTAGAGGGCATGCTAGACGCCCATGCGAGCGGCGAGCCGGTGGACGGCTACTGGATCGCAGTGCCTCCGGCCGACCTGGACAAGGAGATGGCAAAGCTACCGCCACTCAAGGGCTTCTCGGTCGAGAGCATCGATCGTTCGGCCAAGTCATCCGAAGTGAGCGTCATCGTGACCCCCGAGGATGGAGCCGACCTTCATTATCGGATCACCCTCTCGCGTGAGGGTGTTGGTTGGAAGGTCACCGGCGTGGAGAACGATTGGAGTTCGACCGGCGGCGGCTCATAGGCCATACTCGCTCAAGTCGTCCGACACCGGACGTTGTTTTGTTTGGACTCGATAGGAGGAAGCACGAACGTGGAGCAGAAGACATACATCATGATCAAGCCCGATGCCGTGGCTCGTGGTCTCATTGCGCCGATTCTTCAGCGTTTCGAGGACACCGGTCTGGGTATCGAGCGCCTCGAACTGGGCACGCTCACGCGCGAGCAGGCCGAGGAGAACTACCGGGAGCACGAGGGCAAGCCCTTCTACCCGGGTCTTATCGACTACATCACTTCAGGTCCCGTCGTGAAGATGGTTCTGACCGGTCCAGATGCTGTGTTGGTATGCCGTAAGCTCATGGGTGCGACTAACCCTCGCGATGCGGCTCCGGGCACGGTCCGTGGTGACTACGGTCTTATTGTGGATGCGAACGTCGTTCACGGTTCCGATTCGCCCGAAGCGGCGAAGCGCGAGATCGCCATATTCTTCGGCGAGTAGTGCGGGATTGAACGGGGCGGTCGCGGAGAGCGACAGCCCCTTTTTTGTAGGGCGGCCGTGTCGCAATCACCTTCTCTGCCGGGAGTAAGGGGTGCATGCATGTTCTTTCGCGTAATGGATACGTCGCGCCTGCCTGATCTGGTGCGAGGGTTGTCCAGGGATCACGAGGTCATCGGTCCGGTGGCCAAAGAAGAGCGGTTCGTCTTCGCAGCGATCGATGATCCAGCAGATCTGCGATTGGACTACGACACCACGCTCCTGCCGCCAAAGAAGCTGTTCTTCCCGCCCGAGGATCAGATGATGCGATTCCGGGTTGCGGACAATGAGGTGCTCGACGACGAGGTGTTCGCTGCGCCGAGGGTGCTGTTGGGTCTGCATCCGTGCGACATAAATGCGCTGCTGTTGATGGACAACATCTTCCTCAAGGACTACGTGGATCCATATTACAAGGCGCGACGGGACACCACTCTGGTAGTGGGGATCAGTTGCGTGCCGACGGAAGACTGCTTCTGCAACTCGTTGGGAACCGATGAGGCGCACTGGGGCTTCGACATATTCCTCACCGATCTGGGTGACAGATACTTCGTGTCGGTCCGCTCGGTCAAGGGCGCAGAGCTCCTGGATGATTTCGTCGAGACACGTGAGATCACTGACGCCGACACCGCCGCATTCCAACGAGTCACTCGCGAGCGCAAGGACAAGTTCACGCAGGACGTCGATACGTCCCAGCTTCCCCTGCTGCTCGACGCCAAGTTCGACAGTCCCGTCTGGGATGAGCTGGGGGAACGCTGCCTGTCGTGCGGTGCTTGCTCCATGGTGTGTCCCACCTGTTACTGCTTCAACGTGCGGGACGACCTAGCTCCCGACCAGAAGACGGGTACTCGAACTCGGCTGTGGGACTCATGTCAGTTCAGTGAGTTCGCTGCTGTGGCACACGGGCAGAACTTCCGTGAGTCCCGCGCGAGCAGGGTGAAGTATCGCTACTACCACAAGCAATGGGGCTATCTCTCCAAGTTCGAGAGAGTCCTCTGTGTCGGTTGCGGACGATGCTCCACGGCGTGTGCGGCGGACATCACACCTCGCGAGGTCATTGCTGCTCTGGCGAAAGGGGGCGTCGAGTGACAGTCGCCAACATGTACAAGGAGAAGGGGTCCAATCCCTATCGTCCATGGCCTGCGCGGATCACCTCGATAATCGATCTGACTGAGAACGAGAGGCTATTCGAGCTCCGAATCATAGACGAATCGGTACGCGAGGGTTTCCAGTTCGAGTCCGGACCGTTCGTGGAGCTGTCCATCTTCGGAGTGGGCGAGGCCCCCATCTCGATCTCGTCGGCGCCGAGCAAGCAGGGCTTCATCGAGTTGTGCGTGCGCAATGCCGGCGATGTGACCGGAGCTCTTCATGGCAAGAAGTGTGGCGATATCGTCGGTGTACGCGGCCCATTCGGCCGCGGTTTTCCTTTCCAGGAGATGAAAGGACACGATGTCCTGCTCGTGGCTGGTGGACTGGGCATCGCACCTCTCAAGTCTCTGATCAATCACATCCATGATGACCGTCACGATTTCGGCAACGTGTCGATCCTGTACGGAGCACGTGATCCCAGTGAGATCCTGTTCCGCTATCAGTTCGATATGTGGAAGCATCGCGATGACTTCGATCTGATCCTCACCGTCGATGAAGCCGACGAGACTTGGGGCGACGAGGTTGGCCGGGTGACAGCGTTGTTCGACATGATCGACATCGATCCGGACAATACGTACGGCGCCATCTGCGGACCACCCGTCATGTATCGATTCGTGATCGACGAGATGCGCAAGAAGGAAATGGACGTCGACAAGATCTACATGAGTTTCGAGCGGCGCATGAAGTGCGGCATCGGCAAGTGTGGGCACTGCGGCGTCGGTCATCAGTACGCGTGCATCGACGGCCCGGTATTCAACTACTGGGAAGCCATGAATCTCCAGGAGGCGATCTAGATGGCTCCCAGAGTCGTGGTGGTCAGCTTGGCTAGTGACTTCGGTTGTCAGGTGCAGATGACGAATATCGAGGACGACTTGCTCGATGTTCTGGGCTTGATCGACCTCTCGTACTGGCAGCTGGCATCGAGTGGGCACATGCCTGCTGAGTACGATGTGGCCATCGTGGAGGGTGCGGTCACCACCGAGGAACACGTTGAGCTTCTCAAGCGAATACGCAGCGTCGCGGATGTGGTGATGGTCATAGGCGCGTGTGCGGTGACAGGTGGCATACCCGCTATGGCAGGCGAAGGCGATCTCGAGCAGCGCTTCGCGTACGTCTACGGAACAGATGGAGCGAATGTTGCTCGGGGTCGCATCTCTCCCGGGCCCGTCAAGAGAATCATCGGTGTCGACTACGAGGTGCCGGGATGTCCCATTGACACGGCTGAGTTCCTGAGAGTTCTCTCTCACGCCCTGCAGGGTCTGGCCAATCGTCTTCCGCAGGAGCCGCTGTGCGCCATCTGCAAGACCAAGGAGAACGTCTGTCTCTTCGATAAAGGACAGATATGTCTCGGCATGTTCACTCGTACCGGTTGCGGTGCGCGTTGTGTCTCGTTGGGTAGACCGTGTACCGGGTGCAGGGGGCTCGCGGCGGACGCCAATGTTGAATCTGCAATGAAGATACTTGCTGAGAAGGGATACGACATCGACGAAGTCACCGAGCGCCTGGCGGTATTCAACACACGTGAGGAGGTGTTCAGCCGATGAGCATCCTGAAAGTCGAACACGTCGCTCGGATCGAGGGACACGGCACTATCTCAGTCGAAGTCGTGGACGGCGAGGTCCTTGATGTCCGCATGG
>JAQIBK010000136.1 GCA_027859125.1 Actinomycetota bacterium
AATGTATTCAGAAGCAGGAGCGTGGCGGATCTCGCCCGCGATCAGATAGCGATCGACGACTCTCATACTGTCGTCGAGCCGGGGAAAGAAGGCGTCGCATGAGTGACAACCGTTTCGTGTATTTCGATTACGCGGCTACGACTCCGGTCGATCCGCGCGTTCTGGACGCGATGACTCCGTACTTCACGGAGTTGTTCGGTAACGCGAACAGCCTGTACGGAGTCGGCAGGCAGGCATTCAATGCACTCGAGGATGCACGTTCTCGTGTCGCTCGGTCGATCGGTGCTGCAGAGCCGCGCGAGATTATCTTCACGAGCGGTGGGACAGAGTCGGACAATGCGGCAATAATCGGAATAACGCGCGCGATCGCCCCCAAGGGTGGACACGTGATCGTGTCCGCGTTCGAGCACCACGCAATCCTGGGGCCTGCGCACTTGCTTGAAAAGGACGGTTACGATGTCACTTACCTCAGGCCGCGCGCAGACGGAGTCGTCCACGTCGAGGACCTGCAGTCCGCCCTCCGAGAAGACACGGTGCTCGTCTCCGTCATGCACGCGAACAACGAACTCGGCACTATCCAGCCGATAGCCGAACTGGCCGCTGCCGCTCATGCGAGTGGTGCTCTCATGCACACCGACGCCGCTCAGTCCGTTGGTCAGATACCCTTCAACGTAGTCGAGCTGGGAATCGATGCTGCGACATTCTCAAGTCACAAGATCTACGGACCCAAAGGTGTTGGCGTTCTCTATCTCAGGCGAGGAGTTCGCTTCCAGCCCCAGATCAATGGAGGAGGCCAGGAGTTCAAGCGTCGCTCCGGTACGCAGAACGTAGGGGGCGCGATCGGCTTTGCGACCGCCCTCGAATTGATGCTTGAGGACCAGAGCGAGGAGATTGCACGACTGACCGGTCTTCGCGAGAAGTTCGAAAAGGGTGTGATCAGTGCGCTCGAGAACACAGAGGTCAGCGCCAAGGCGGACAACCGGCTTCCGAACATAGCTCATATGCTCATCAAGGGTGTCGAAGGTGAGTCCATGCTCCTGCAGCTCGATGCAAAGGGAGTTGCCGTTTCCACCGGTTCGGCCTGTTCGTCCGGATCCCTCGAGCCTTCTCATGTTCTTCTGTCCATTGGTTGCCCGCAGGAACTCGCCCACGGATCGCTTCGCGCATCTTTCGGCAGGTTCACAACCGAAGAGGACATCGACTACTTCCTAGAGGTGTTCCCTCCAATAGTCAATCGGCTTCGTGCGATGTCCCCGGTTTATGACAAGATGTTCGGCTCCTCAGCCAAGTAAGGCCGAGAGAAGCTCGGAAGGAGAGCTCAGTGCAGTACAGCGAGAAGGTCATGGATCATTTCAACAATCCTCGTAACGTCGGCGTGATCGATGACGCAGATGGAGTAGGCGAGGTTGGCAACCCGGTCTGCGGCGACATGATGAAGATCTCCATCAAGGTCGACGACGATTCGATCAGCGACGTGATGTTCCAGACGCTGGGATGCGGCGCTGCCATCGCGACTTCCTCGATCGTCACTGAGATGGCGAAGGGGATGACGTTGGAGCAGGCGGTCGCGATCTCCAAGAAGCAGGTCGCCGATGAACTCGATGGGCTGCCTCCTGCAAAGATGCACTGTTCCATCCTTGCGACCGACGGCCTCAAGGCTGCAGTCGATGACTATCTCAACAAGAATGGTCGCGAGCCGATCTCGGGTGGCCTTGCGCATGACGATCCCAACTTCGACCCGCACGCCATCGAGCCGGAAGAGGTCTGTGACGTAGAGGGGTAGACACTGGAATGTCGCACACATATGTTGCGATGAGCGGTGGCGTGGATAGTTCTCTCGCCGCCGCTTTGTGCGTGGAGGCAGGCCAAGAGGTCACTGGTGTGACGATGCAGCTCTTCTCCTCTACACAGCGCCCTGAACTCTGTGGCGGGTTGGCTGCGATCGATGATGCGCGAAAGGTCTGCGACTCACTGGGCATTCAGCACGTCGTACTGGACATGAGTGACGTCTTCGAACGCGACGTCATCGCGCCGTTCGTGGATGCGTACGCTGAGGGTCGCACGCCGAATCCCTGTATCGCGTGCAATGACCGGGTGAAATTCGGCGACTTACTGGCCCGTGTGATCGCCATGGGGGCGGATGAGCTCGTGACCGGCCACTACGCCAAAGTGGTCAGAGATGCAGCCGATGAGTACTGGCTCGAGCGCGGTGTCGACGATTCAAAGGATCAGTCGTACTTCCTGTACAGACTACGTGCTGAGGCCCTCAGACACATTCGTTTTCCGCTGGGCGAGATGACCAAGAAGCAAGTTAGGAAGGCGGCTTCTGTCCGTGCTCTGCCAACAGCGCACAGGTCTGAGAGCCAGGAGATATGTTTCGTTCCCGATGGTGGCGTTGGGGAGTTCGTCGTTGGCAGAAAGACGGTAGCCGGACTTCCTGGAGCGGTCGTCGATGCCAATGGTGCGCACATCGGGACCCATGAGGGTGTCGCTCGCTACACCATTGGGCAGCGAAAGGGCCTCGGCATTGCCGGGCACGGTCGCAGATACGTCACCGCCATTGATGCGGATCGAAACGAGGTCGTTCTGGGTCAGCACCATGACTTGGCGGTCAGCCGGGTCATTGCACGTGACGTCCTTTGGCGGGGCGGGGAGAAGGAGCGCGTGTCTGTACAGGTTCGCTACAGAAGCCGTCCTGTGGCAGGTGAGGCGCACATAGCCCGAGGAGAACTCCATGTCGACCTCGACGAGCAGATATTCGGCGTTGCTCGCGGTCAGGCTGTCGTATGCTATCAGGGTGAACGTGTTCTAGGCGGAGGGGTGGTGTTCGGGACCGAATGATCGACTGCCATGTACATACTTGTCGATGTGGCCATGCCCAGGGCGATGTCGCCGCAATGCTCCTGCATTCTTCGGCGCTTGAGGTCGTCACTTTCACAGAGCACCTGCCACTACCTGCCGGCATGGATCCGAATGGCGAGTACTCGATGTCATCGGGCGAACTGGAAGAGTATGCGGCTGAGGTGCGCGAAGCAGCGCTCACAGCGCCCACCAAAGTGCTCTTGGGTGTGGAGTCTGATTGGCTCGATGATCGTGTCAACCCGGAGATCGGGACCATAGTCGATACGGGTGTCGATCTGGTGCTGGGATCCGTGCATTTCATTGGAGATTGGGTCTTTGACGACCCCAGTCTTCTTCATCAATGGGAAGGACGCGATGTCGAGAAGGTATGGCGCGACTACTTCGAAAGAGTGGTAGCAGCAGCCCATTCCGGCAACTTCGACGTCATGGCTCATACTGACTTGGTGAAGAAATTCGGCTTCAGGCCAGCCGACTCGGTGATCGCATCTCTTGCCGACGAGGTAGCAGCCGAGTTCCGTGCCGCCGGGGTGGCATTCGAGGTGAGCACGGCAGGACTCAGGAAGCCCTGCCAAGAGCTGTATCCGAGCCAGACATTCATCGAGGCGTTCTCACGGGCCGGGGTTCCGGCCACGACGGGCTCGGACGCGCACTCTCCGGCTGAACTCGGGTATCGACTGGCTGATGCTGAGTCCGCGCTGAGAAGTGCCGGGTATCACGAGATGTGCTACTTCGTGCAGCGGGAGAGAGTGATGGTGGCATTGTGAGTGGCACGGGGACAAGCGTTGGACAGCTCGTTGACGCGATCGGCGCCTTCGCTCCGTGGCACTGGGCTGCTCCGTGGGATCAGGTCGGTCTTCTTGTCGGTGATGCTGACGCAATCGCATCTCGAGTACTCGTCACGTTGGATCCCAGTGCCGAGACGGTGGCGCGGGCGGCCGCCGGTGGGGTCAACGTGATCGTAAGTCATCACCCCGTCTTTCTTGCGCCGCCCGCGCGATTCGTGCGCGGCAGCGGAGGAGTCGGTGCGGTCGTCGCGTCGGCGTTGAATGCAGGGATTTCGCTCGTTGCCGCGCACACCAATCTCGATCGTCATCCGGATGCGTCGAATGCGTTGGCCTCACTGCTGGGCGTATCTTCTTGTGGATCACTGGAGAGTTCCCTTGCCACAGTGTCTCTAGTTGTCACATATGTCCCGGCCGAGGCCGCGGATCGCGTGCGGTCCGCCATGGGCGATGCTGGTGCAGGTCGCGTGGGATCATACAAGGATAGCTCCTTCAGTCATGATGGTCACGGCCGATTCGTTGCTGGCGAGCTGAGTCATCCGGTCAATGGTGTGATGGGAGCGAATACTGTTGCTGAGGTCTGCATAGAGATGACGTGTCCCGTTCCCTTCACCACGCGTGTGTTATCCGCTGCACGCGATGCACACCCATACGAATCCCCCGTTGTGTTCGCCAGTGAGGTCCAAATGTCTCGAGTTGGCTTTGGTCTCGGCTGCGTTTGCCCGATCGACCCGCCCACTGATCTGGCGACGTTGGCCAGCGATATCGCCGCCCGTACGGGAGTCGCTCCAAGGGTCTGGGGCGATCCGGATGCGCCGATGCGAACAGCGGCTGTGGCGACCGGTTCGGCCGGTTCGCTCATCGGTGACTCGATAGCTGTTGGTGCGGACGTCCTCATAGGTGGCGAGGTGCGCTATCATGACGCGATGGAAGCTCGAGACGACGGTCTTTCGATCATCGAACTGGGGCACGACGTGAGCGAGTGGCCGTTGGTGCCGCTCCTGGGTGCGGCTGTGGCTACTACGCCCGGTCTGAGGTACGAGTCAATTGACATAGACACTCCTTCGATCAGGTGGTGGACTGCGTGAGCGAGAGCCCGAACCAGGGAAGACTTCTGCTGGAACTGCAGAAGTCGGATATTGAGATCAAGAGACTCAGCAAGCGGCTCGAGGAGCTTCCCGAGAGGGCAGCGATCCTTGAGGTTCGTCACAAGAACGCCGAGATCCAAGCTCTTCGGGTCAAGGCGGTGGCTCTCATAGATGGACTCGGTCGGCAGATCAAGGCCGCCGAGGACGAGACCAGTCAGATAGACGAGAAGCTACGGTCAGAGCAACAGAAGCTCATGTCAGGCGACGTGACCAACGCAAAAGAAGTGAATCACATCTCACGCGAGATGGACGCGCTGAAGCGCCGCAAGGACAAGTTGGACGTAGGCACGATAGACATCATGGAGAAGGCCGAGAAGGCCTCGGGCCAGATGGACAAGATCGACCTCGCCCTGACACAGCTCACCGCACGAGAGGCCAGACTCACCGAGGCTTACAAGTTGGCCGGGACCGAAGTTCAGAATGAGATCTCTCACGTGGAGAAACGACGTGTGACGATCTGTTCCGCGCTGGATCCCGATCTGCTGACGCGTTACACGCAGGTCAGGAGCGCAAAGGGTGTGGTCGCCGTTGGCGCACTCGAGGGTCACACGTGCACTGCATGTCGAATCGAGTTGCCAAGTGAGCGAGTCGCTGACCTGCTCATCGGCTCCGCAGTGGCCACCTGTCCTGAATGCGGTCGCATGATCGTGGTCAAGCCAGGTACCGCCGATGAGTGACTCCGTCGCCATTCTCCACTCTGACGGTGGAGCACGAGGCAATCCGGGGCCGGCTGGCGCCGGATTCATCCTCACGCGTCCCGATGGCACCGCGATCTGCAGAGGTGGCCGCTACCTGGGGGAAACCACGAACAACATCGCGGAGTACGAGGCGCTGATATGGGGCTTGGAGACAGCGAAGGCGCGCGGGGTCAGGACTCTGTCCGTCTTCCTGGACAGTGAGCTCATCGTCAAGCAGATCGCCGGCACATATCGGGTGAAACACCCGAATCTGAAGCCTCGCTACCAGCGTGTTGTTGCACTGATGCGGGGTATTGACGAGGTCACCGTCGGGCATGTACGACGCGAGAACAACAAAGACGCTGACGCCCTCGCCAACGAAGCCATGGACAGTCGTAGTACCGTGGGTGACGCGGACGCACCAGCGCCCGCGTCCGATCAGACGTCGCTCTTCTAGCGGAGGCTTGAGCATGTATGAACTGACTATCAAGGCCCATTTTGATGCAGCGCATGCACTTCGCGGTTATCCCGGAGAGTGTAAGAACCTGCACGGTCACACATGGGATGTCGAAGTCACTGTTCTGGGCTCAGACTTGGATGATATTGGGATTGTATACGATTTCAAGCGTCTCAAAGAGGACTTGAACGGTGTGCTGTCTGAGTTCGATCACGCATATCTCAATGAGATTGCACCGTTCGACGTGTTGAGCCCGACGGCTGAGAACCTCGCACGCGTGGTGTTCGACCGGATGGTGGACACGGTAGGCGAACAGGTGAAGGTCAAGGAGATAGTCGTTTGGGAGTCGCCGATAGCAAAGATAGTCTATCGGCGCTGACTCGTTCGAGCGGTTCGGGGGAGCGCGGTCAATCATGGCCGCGAACAGAGGTGTCCCAAGAAACCTCGCTAGGCCTGGTTCCGTAATCCTCAGCTTCCCGTTTCTTACCTTTGAGAACCCACTCCCACGAGCCAACTCACGCTGTGCCCGTTCTCGCGACTCTCGCCGGCAGCTGCTGGTACGCTGACTTTCCGAATCCGCCAAGTCCGACTTCTTGGGACAACTCGAAGTTACACCACCCGGAAACACCCGTCAACAGCAATCTGCGTAATTGCTCGAGTTTGCGTTAGACGGTCGCTATGGTGCGATGAACGGTACATATGCTGATAGGAACGGTAGCTCCAACAAAGTTGCTCCATGACGTCCAATAGGTGTGAATGTCTGTACGTTGTGATGTCCTTTCTGTAGACTAATGTCCACAGTTAAATGCATGGAATCCTGTTCGCAGCCAACGCGAAGGTGACCCGAATGCCGACATCAACTCTCGAGGAGTACCTCGAATCCATCTACAAACTGGGAGAGAAGGGCGTTGTTCGCCCGACGATGATCGCCGAGTCAGTGGGTGTGTCCGGCCCGACTGTTACGGCAACTCTGAAGCGTCTACAGGCTCGTGGTCTGATCACTCGCTCCAAAAGTGCAGTCGAACTCACGAATGTGGGCCAACGTGAGGCACTCGACATCGTTCGCCGTCATCGCCTGGCCGAGCGTCTTCTTGTTGACGTCTTGGGCATGGGCTGGGATGAGGCGCATGAGGATGCTTGCCTGCTGGAACATGCCTTGTCGCCTCGAGTTCAGGCGGCGCTGGAAGGCTATCTGGACAATCCCTCGGTCTGTCCTCATGGTCACCCGATCCCGTCTGCGGAGGGAGTCATCGAACCCGTGGTCGGTGATCCTCTCTGTGATGTCGGGACGAACGGCGAAGGTAGGATAGTTCAAGTCGCCGAGGACAACGACGAGCTGCTGCAGTATCTCGGATCGCTGGGGATGTTCCCTGGCACAGATGTGAAGGTCTGTGAAGTCGCGCCGTTCAACGGACCCCTGCTCATCGAGGTCAACGGCTCGCGGTACGCGATCGCTCGTGACATCGCGAGCAAGATCCTTGTGACTCGGTAGCTCGTGGCTGTCGCCAGCGACACCAGCACAGCGTCGTGCACTTTCTCCGCGACTCCCATCTTCACAGGTCCGCGGCCAAAAACGGTCATTGCGTTGGTTGGGAATCCCAACGTGGGCAAGTCCACGTTGTTCAATCAGATGACAGGACTCGGTGTCGTCACCGCACACTACCCCGGCAAGACACTTGATGTGAACGTCGGTTCCACCTACTTGGACGGTCGAAGCGTCACAATCGTCGATCTTCCAGGCACATACTCTCTGGGTAGTGAAGCCGAGGAGTCATGGGTCACTCGAAGGACCCTTCTCGACGTTGTGCCGGACTGCGCCATCGTGGTTGTTGACGCGACGAATCTGGCTCGATCCCTGGTCATCGCATTACAGGTCATGGATCTCGGGGTCCCGACCGTCGTGGCCTTGAATCTGACCGACGAGGCCTCGCGAGCGGGTGTGCGCATCGACTCCGTACGTCTGTCAGAGAGTCTGGGTGTACCTGTTCTGCCCACTGTCGCCACACAGGGCACTGGCGTTGCGCCATCGCTGCGAACAGCGCTCATGCTGAGTGGATCGTGCGGTGACGTTAAGACAGATGCGACACACAGGTACGGCATGGGATTCGAGTCGCTTCTAGAACCACTATCAATGGCTGCCAAGGAGTCTGCGGCGAGTCCGTTCGGATTGCCTCCGCGTGCGATCGCGCTTGAGTTGATTCAGGGTCGGTCGGATGTCCGTGAGCAAGTGATCGCAGGTGGCGGAGAAGCCCTGTGCGCGAAGTCCGACGAGGTTGGACTGTTCATGACCACCTCTCGGGGCGAGCGAGTTTCGACAACGATGTCCCGCGAACTCCATGGGGCTGCCGGGGCGATTGCAGAATCTGTGACCGAGTCCCCGCCAAACGGACGTATCAGGCGATCGTTGCGCGGGCTGGCCACTTCTCCCTTGACCGGAATCCCGATACTCATCGGTGTTCTGGCCTCGGTCTTCTTGTTCGTGTTCTTTGCAGGTGATCTGCTTGCTACCGCGTTCTCGGGTCTCTGGCGTGCATTCGCATCTCCCTTGATCGTAAGTGGGGTGCACGCTGTGCTTGGGGATGGCGCAGTCGCAAGGACCGTGCTTTGGGGGCTGGATGCGGGTATGGAGGCTTCTCTGTCGATAGGGCTGCCCTACATTCTCACCTTCTACGTGCTCCTGTCCCTGCTGGAGGATTCCGGCTACCTGAACGCGGTCGCGTTCCTGGCCGATCGTTCAATGCATCGAGTAGGGCTACATGGTCGGGCTGTCATACCACTGGTCTCAGGTGCCGGCTGCAGTGTGCCAGCGGTCCTCGCCACGAGTGTTCTCGCAACGGAGCGAGAGCGAACTATAGCTTGCACTCTCATCGCAATGATTCCGTGCTCGGCTCGAACTGCGGTGATAATGGGCGCCGTCGGTCACTACATCGGACTTGCTCCGGCACTCGGAGTGTTTTTCGTCTCAGCGATCGTCACTGGAGTGGTCGGTCTGATCCTGGATCGAATGATTCCGGGTTCTGGTGTGGGCATGGTCATGGAGATGTTCCCGTTTCGCCGACCGTCACTGCGAGTCGTGTGGCGGAAGGCGTGGGGTCAGTTCCGGGAGTTCCTTCTGATCGCGACCCCTATCGTGGTCGTTGGTTCAGTAGTCCTTGGGGGACTGTACGAGTCCGGTCTGCTTTGGCGACTGTCGGAGCCGCTCGATCCCATAGTCGTCGGGTTGCTGGGATTGCCGTCCGTGGCGGGCCTCACATTGTTGTTCGGGCTGCTGCGCAAGGAGTTCGCACTTCAGCTGCTCGTAACCTTGGGAATCGCAACGATGGGCGAGTCGGCGCGCGATTTGCTTACCTTCATGGGGCCCACGGATCTGTTCGTTTACGCACTGGTCAACACGTTGGCCATGCCCTGTGTTTCGACGGTTGCTGTCTTGGGACGCACGCTCGGCTGGAGACGTACTGGTCTTGTGTCCGGAGTCACTGTGGTCACGGCGCTTCTAATGGGAGCATTGTTCGCGCGTGTACTGCCAGCCATTGGCTGGAGTTGATGTAACGAGGAGGAGACGGTTGCGGTCGTTCGGCCTGGTTGAGACCTTTGCGATCCGCAGCTTCATCGCCGTGGCGCTAATGGCGTCCGGTTTGGCTTGGGCTGTCATGCTCAGCGTTGAGCGCGTGGCTGTGGAACAGGCCGCGGAGACGGGCAGGTTGACTGCCGAGATGGTGATCGCTCACCACCTCGAGGATCGAGATCTGACGGACCCGCTGAGCTCCGATTCTGTTGACATGATCGACGAGTATATCGTTCAAGACTTGCTTGAGACGGACATCATCGCGGTGAAGCTCTGGAATACCGATCGTGAACTCGTGTACTCCTCGAACGCCGAAGATGAGATCGGGACCTCCTATAACGACAGTTCGAATGTGTCTAGCGCGCTCGAGGGTGTGGTGGTCGCAAACATCGATCGAGAATCTCATCCTGAGAGCACGAATCAATATGCTGAGTATGGTGACCTGATAGAGGTGTACGCCCCGTTGCTGGGAGCTGATGGTGAGACGCTAGGGGTATTCGAGATCTATGTGCCGTACGCGATCATTTCTCCGCGAGTGAGGGATGCGAATCTTCTGATCCTCGGAATCATCGTGGCGGGCTCTCTCATCGTTTACTTCACACAGATTCGAATGATGCAGAATGCGGCGCGAAAGCTTAAAGACACAGAGGCTCTCGTCAGCACTGTGAACGATCGATTGCAGGGCTCGCTCAGGTCGATCGAGGAGGGGTCGCTGGGCACACTGCAGGCGCTCATATCTGCGGTTGATGCGAAGGACAGCTACACTGCGCGTCACTCTCTTGGCGTGACGGACTATGCCGTGGCGATAGGTCGGCGCATGGGCCTTCCGCATGAGGAGATCATCGATCTTGAGCGTGCGAGCCTTCTTCATGATATTGGCAAGATCGGCGTGCCCGAGAGTGTTCTGCTCAAGCCCACCAAGCTCACCACCGAAGATCGTCGCACCATAGAGGAGCACAGTGAGATGGGTGCTCATATCATTGAGTCGATCCCATTCCTGGCCGGGCTGGTTCCCATTGTGCGGCATCATCATGAGCGTTGGGATGGCTCTGGTTACCCCGCTGGGCTACGCGGCAAGGAAGCTCCTCTGATGGCGAGGATACTATCTGTTGCCGACGCCTTCGACGCTATGACATCGAACCGTCCATATCGATCTGCGCTGAATGTATCGACCGCGCGGGCCGAGCTTCTCCGGTTCCGTGGAATACAGTTCGATCCTGCGGTGGTCGACGCGCTGTCAGAGGCCCTCGATCTGGGTGAGGTGTCGGCTTCGCGGCAATACGACTTCATGTCGCGAGCAGTGACTACTGGCTCCGCCTAGCATCGATCTCCCTTCCGTGTGACTCCTGTCGGACCCGAGGTATATCTTGTGTATCGAACATATGTTCGGGTACAATTGAGATGCCGTAGATTTCCTGTCTGCGGTTCGACGTCTTACCAAGGAATCGAGAGGGTCACGTGGGCCGGAACTCTGCTATAAAAAGGTTCGATTCGACGCCCAAGGGCCAATCCGAGACGCTGTTTCGTTCAGTTAGCGGACGACTACCAGTGGTCCTTGAGCTTCTCAAGAGCCCATGGCTTGTACGAGCTTCGGATATTGCACGCCCAGAGGACGCCGGTGCAGGCAAACGGGTCAATGATGTCATTGCTATTGCATGGGATTCCCGCAAGCGTTGCCCCTCTGCATTCGAGTGGCGTTCTCGTACGTATCGAATCGATGCGGTAGTTCAGACATGGGCAGTGGAGAGACGCTGGTGGGAGCCTGGGCAAAGGGTCAGTCGCCGGTGTTGGCGCGTTCTCGCACGCGGTGGCACTTATGACATCGCCTTCGATCGCCTCGAGGGGACATGGTCTCTTCTCGGCATACTCGATTAGGGATGTGCTTTCGTGCCGGGCGGGTTCGTACATCTGCATGTGCATTCGCATTTCAGTTTCATGGATGGTGCGGCCTCTCTGGATGCCCTGATATCTCGTGCTGTTGAATTCGGTATGTCTGCCATAGGTCTGACCGACCATCAAGGGCTCTACGGCGCCATGCGCTTCTATCGAATCGCCAACGAAACGGGTATACGTCCCATCTTCGGGGCCGAGGTAACTGTTGAAGCAGCCGGGCACAGGGGAGCAGAGCCCGATCTTCCCCCCGGACAGCGCCTTGAGCCGTCTCCCGGTGTCGGTTTCGGACGAGCAGCAGGACAAGGGTTCCATCTGACGTTACTGGTGAAGGATATCGTCGGATATAGGAACTTGTGCCAACTGCTCGCATCGGCACATGTGCGTTCTGCAGATGAGCCGTCCACGGTCACCTGTGCGGATATTGCACGGTTGAGCGAGGGACTCATAGGCATGTCTGGTTGCCCCGCAGGTGAAGTGGGGAAATCTGTGCTTTCTGGCCAGATGTCGCGCGCTCGCATCGCCGCTTCAAGGCTCGCTGGATGGTTTGCTCCAGGCGACTTCTACATCGAACTCATGCATCTGCTCACGCCGGGTTCACCACGATATATCTCAGCACTTGTGGCACTGGCTGATGACCTGAGCTTGCCGGTGGTCGCGACCAACAACGTTCACTATGTGGAGCGCGAGGGTTTCCGTGTGCACGATGTGTTGGCTTCAGCGGGAGCCCGTATGCACCTTCCTGGTCCGTACGATCGCGAGAATGGCGAGTTGTGGCTGAAGCCGGCCAGTGAGATGCGTACGCTGTTCGCGGGCCTTGAGAGGGCTTGTGACGCGACTCTTGAGATTGCAGAACGGTGTGATCTCGATCTAGGGTTGGGGGAGTTCCACTTTCCGACGGCCGACATCCCGCATGGCGAGACGCCGTACTCAGTACTTTCCAAGATGGCATGGCATGGTGTCGAGGAAAGATACCGTCCAATGACGCCGGAAGCGGTCGGTCGTCTGCAGCACGAACTCTCAGTTATCCAGGATCTCGGTTTTCCTGAGTATTTCCTTGTTGTGCGCGAGATCGTCGAGTTCGCCAAATCCAAGGGTATCCGTTGTTCGGGCAGGGGAAGTGCAGGTGATTCCATCGTGACGTATGCGTTGGGGATCACCGATGCGGACCCGATACGCCACGACCTGTTGTTCGAGAGGTTCCTGAATCCGGCTAGACGTCAGATGCCCGATATCGACGTTGACTTCGACTCACGTCGCCGCGACGAGGTGATCGATTTCATCTACAAGCGGTTCGGAAGCGAACATGTTGCCATGGTGGCCACGGTGAACACCATGACGGCTCGCAGTGCGGTGCGGACTGTCGGACGGGCACTCGGATACCCCATTGCCCAGGTGAACGCCTTCTCTCGCCATCTGCCCTGGGTCGGAGCTCGAAAACTGCCAGAGGTCCTTGAGAGTTATCCAGAGTGTCGTGGCCATCCTCTCAGAGCCCCGGAGCATGCGCTCGTCGTGGAGCTGGCACAGGAACTGGACTCCTGTCCCATGCACTTGGGCACCCATCTCGGAGGTTTCATCATCACCAGAGAGCCGATCAACACCTGGATGCCGCTTCAGTGGGCGGCCAAAGGCGTTGTCGTTTCCCAATACGACAAAGACGACATCGAGGCACTCGGCCTCGTCAAGATGGACATCCTCGGTCTCAGAACACACTCGGCCATATCCGACGCGATCGAGCTTGCCCGTGATCGCGTCGGAGTTGAGAACGTACCGGAACCTTTTGAGCTGGAGCCCAACGACCCCGCCGTCTATGAGCGTCTGGCGCGTGCCGACACAGTGGGCATGTTCCAGCTTGAATCGAGTGGGCAACGCAACCTGTCCCAGCGGTTGAAAGCCAATAGGTTCGAGGACATCATCGCCCAGATATCCCTTTTCAGGCCCGGACCCCTTGAGGCTGAGATGATCACACCGTTCATTCGCAGACGCCACGGAGTCGAGAAGGTCGATGTGCCGCATCCTGGCATGGAGCGCCCGTTACGAGATACGTACGGCATCATCGTGTATCAAGAACAGGTCCTGCTCGTGGCCAAGGCGGTGGCAGGATTCGACCTGGCTGAGGCAGATTTGTTGCGGAGGGCCATGACCAAGGGCCGTTCTCGCCAAGATATGCAGAACATTCGATCGCATTTCCTGGATCGGGCGGTCGAACGTGGGGTCGAGATCGGTGTGGCTCAGGAAGTGTTCCGTCAGCTTGAGGGATTCGCCGCCTACGGGTTCAACAAGGCGCACGCGGCATGTTTCGCGGTTGTGAGCTATGCAACTGCGTGGCTCAAGACCTACTACCCGGCTGAACTCGCGGCGTCGATCATGAACAACGAGCCCATGGGATTCTATTCACCGCGACACATCCTCAACGATGCGAGGGCACACGATATCGATATTCTTGCGCCCCATGTCAACGAGTCACAGGCTCGCTACACCGTGTCTCAAAATGGTTCGGGCATCAGGGTCGGGCTCAGGGATACGCACGAGATGACCGCGCGGCTTCTAGGGGTGATTCCCCAGGAGAGGGCTGTCCGCGAGTTCAAGGATCTTGCTGATTTCCTGCGTCGCACCAAGGCATCGATGCCTGCAGCGGAGTCACTCATAAGGATCGGGGCCCTGGATGGTCTGGGAATCACTGATCTGGATCGGCCGCCCACGCGTGATGAGATGCTCGCGTTGCTTCCCGAGCTCAAGGCGGTACTTGCGCGAGAAGGCATCGCGGGCGATGACGTACTTGTCTTAGCCCCCGGACCCGTTCGGGAGCCAGAGGATTCCGGGCATGTCAGCGGATGGTCTTCTGCACGTCGTTTATCGGCAGAGCTGGAGTACCTCGGACTCTCTCTCACCTGTCATCCGCTGGCACTTGCAGAGCGTGATCTGAAGGCCAAGGGTGTTGTGTACGCTCGTGATCTACCTGGAATGCGCGATGGTTCTCGCGTGCTCGTATGCGGCGTACGAGAGCGCGCCCAAACTCCGAGAACCCGATCGGGCAAACGTACCTGCTTCCTCACACTCGAGGACACGACCGGACTGCTCGATGTAGTGGTTTTCGAGGATGCACTCAAGCGGCACGGAGATGTGATCGTGAAGCATCGCAGCTATCTGGTCAGTGGCAGGTTGCAGAACAACACAGAGCGTGGACTTGCGATCGTGGCGGATTCGATCGAGCCGTACATCATCCGATCGGGGAAAGGTGCACCGGTCCGTTTGCGGCGAGGTGTGTCCAGCGGTCCCATGGGGCCCTCACTTGGTGGAACTGGGGCACCAGACGAGGATTCCTGGGCGGCTGCAAAAGGGTGAGATCCTCACGCCGGATCAGCATCAGGATCGTCGGTCGGCTGCCCGGGGATGCTTTCGGTCCGCTTGATGCCGGACGATCCAAAACCAACAACGTCATCACCGAAACGCTCTCGTAGAT
>JAQIBK010000087.1 GCA_027859125.1 Actinomycetota bacterium
GCCCACGACCGCAGCCAGTTCTTTTATGCGCTCGGTACCGATCTCCTCACCGAAGGCAGCGGCGATCTGCATGATCATCTTGGCTTGATTCGCGGTCATCAGCGCCATGTCGGCGCCGGGAATGATGGCGATTCCACCGATTATCGCGTTCTGAAAAGCTGTGGCCTTCACGGCCTCCTCAGCCACCGCCCTGCGCATGAAGGCAAAGTTGGACGCCATGGCAAGACGCTTTCCCGACACATGCTCGGTCAGCCATTCTCCGAGCATCTCGTCGACCAGATGAACCGGGTCGATGTCTGCAAGTGTGTCGAGATACGGGTGATCCAGCCTGTCAGCAGCGTCGTCACGGTCGCCTGCGAGAGCCAGCGCCACGGTCGGTATCGAGCGCTTCCTGGTGGCGGCCAACTGCTCCTTCATTCCAAGCCGACCACTGCCGGCAACGCCGATCACTGCGTCAACCGACGAATCGATGAGCAGTTGGATGCCGGGCTCCACTACCTCAATCTGCAGTGTGGCGGTAGCGGTGAAAGGGTGCATGCGCGTCCGCACGACTTCGACGAGATCGTCGGGAGCGTCCGGCTC
This sequence comes from Actinomycetota bacterium, assembly GCA_027859125.1. Classification (GTDB taxonomy): domain Bacteria; phylum Actinomycetota; class Coriobacteriia; order Anaerosomatales; family UBA3086; genus UBA3086. The sequence continues at coordinate 583 of JAQIBK010000087.1, forward strand.
AACGACGATCGCTATGCGCACCGGCCTCTCCCGATCCTCACGGATCTTGGCGCCCGCTTTGGCAAGGTCTCTGATGTTCACAGGCAGCGCCATCTGTCTCCTCCGAATACTGCTTCATGTCACCGACATCGGTGACAGTCTAACGTGCGCCGTAACGGCGCGCCCATACGGACAACAACATACCCGTTGCGCCGAGGTTGGTGACCATGAACGAGGAACCGAAGCTCATAAAGGGCAGAGGAATCCCCGTGATCGGCATGATACCGAGGTTCATTCCCGCATTGATCATCACCTGGAAAGTCCACATGCTGATCACGCCCGCGGCAATCAATGAACCGAACAGATCGCGCGAGGAAGTGGCGATCTCGAGTGCAGTGACCAGCAGTCCCAGATAGAGAGCCAAGAGCAGCATCGTTCCCGCAAAACCGGTCTCCTCGCCCAGGACTGCGAATATGAAGTCCGTGTGACGCTCCGGCAGGAAGTTCAAGTTGGACTGTGTGCCGGACCCGAGGCCCTTTCCGGTCAACCCACCGGAGCCTATCGCGATCTTTGACTGCGCCAGGTTGTATCCCGCACCACGCGGATCCACCTCGTTGTCTATGAAAACGAGCAGACGATTGCGCTGGTACTCCTTGAGACCGCCATACTCCGACGGGAGCGCGAACACCAGGATCCCGGCCAGGATCATGACCACGCCGAACAGTGCGAACCAACGCGCCTGAAGGCCGCCGACGAGCAACATGCCCAGCGCGATGGCGATGAACACTAGACCCGTGCCCAAGTCGGGCTGAAGGAGTATCAGACCCACTGGCAACATCAGATACGCGGCAACCCGGAACACGTCGGCAGGCTTCTGGAGCCTACCCTTGTACTGCGAGATGACAGCTGCCATGACCACGATCGTGACTAGCTTGGCCGGCTCTGATGGCTGGAATAGGCGAATGCCGCCGAATGCCAGCCATGATGTCGCACCGCCGGCCGAATAGCCCAGTCCGGGAATACGCGGAGAGATGATCAGTAAGGCATCCAAGAGCACGAGCGGGCCGAGCCAACCCTTGAGTTTCGTGTAATCCATGCCCCAGGCCACCGCTAGAGGTATGAGTCCGATACCCATTCCCAGCAACTGACGCCGGAACATCGCCGAACCAGCGGTGAAACCGGATGTGGCAGACTGCACGAGCACGGCCCCGTAGACCAGCAGCAACACGAGGAACACGAGGAGCGGAACGCTCACCCGTGAAGTCAATCTCTCTTGTGCGCTTCTGATCATTCGTTACCTCGAGATGTCCGTGGCCTGTACGTGCTCGACAGGTAGACCCAACAACGCCGCCAGGATCTCGCGGGCTGCGGGACCTGCGACGGATCCGCCGTGCCCGCCCTGCTCGATCACTACAGAGACCGCGTACCGGGGAGCATTCGCAGGAGCGTACGCTGCGAACCATGCGTAGTCGTCCTTGCCAGATACCTCGGCCGTACCGGTCTTGCCGGCAACGGCCACGTCGAAGCCTCGGAATGCGCCGGAGCCCGTTCCGGTGTCTGTGACGGCAACGAGCGCACGGCGCATCACGGAAAGATTCTCATCGCTGACCTCGACATCGTGCACGACTTTGGACTCAGCGGTGAGAACGGCCTCGCCATCGCTTCCGAGCACCGCTGAGAGAATGTGCGGTTGCATCACGTTCCCGCCGTTCGCTATGCCGGCGTACACGGAAGCGACCTGCAATGGTGTAACGAGCAAGTCTCCCTGACCGATCGCTATGTTGACCGTGTCGCCGGGAAGCCACTTGATGTATTCAGGATAGTTCTCGTTGTAGTCGGCCTTCCAGGCAGCGTCGGGAACTCGTCCCCCCACCTCGCCTGGCAGGTCGATCCCCAAAGGCTCGCCCAGACCGAACTGACGGGCGAAGCCCTGCAGCTTCTCGTCTCCTTGCTTGTAGAACTCGTAGCCGATCTCATAGAACACGGTGTCGCATGACTCCTCGACACCCGAATGGAACGAGATGTTCCGGTGCCCCGCATGCTTCCAGCACCACTTGGGCCACTGCTCGCCCATCTCCGTCCACTTACCGGGGCAGTAGTAGGTCGCCCACTCACTGGTGACCCCGTACTGGAGTCCGGCAAGGCCAGTGACCACCTTGAACGTTGACGCAGGCGGATACTGGGCCGAAATGGCACGATTGGTGAGCGGATACTCGGAATCCTTGTCCGTCAGCTTGGCCCATTCCGTCTGACTGATGCCCCCAAGAAAGAGCTCAGGGTCATAGCCGGGCAGGCTGGCCATTGCGAGTATCTCACCGGTCTGGATGTCGATGGCGACAGCGGCGCCCGCCTTCGCTGCATCGAAGTCGTCGGCATGCGCCTCCTCGAGAGCGGCGCGAAGAGCATTCTCTGTGACCGCCTGCACCTCGGCGTCAATGGTGAGGATGATGTCGCGTCCAGGGATTGGATCGACCTGCTCGATGATGCGTCGGGGACTTCCCGTGGCATCGACTTCAAGGCGCTGATAACCGCGATCTCCCTGCAGCACGGTCTCGAACTCGTGCTCAGCACCGGTCTTTCCCACGATATCGCCGAGAAGATAGCCCTCGAGTTCCGCGTCCTGTAGCTGCTCCTCAGATATCTCGCCGGTGTATCCCAGAAGATGCGCGCCAAGAACGCCCTGTGGGTACTCCCTCACGGCGATGGTCTGAACCGCAACGCCAGGGAAACGCGCCTCGTTCTCGGCGAGGAAGGAGATCACATCCATGGGTACGTCGATAGCTACGACTCGGGGCTTGAGTGCCTCTTCTCGCACACTGCCGACACGATCCTGAATCTCCTGCGCTGGCATGTCCAAGAGTGTGGACAGTGCCAGAAGCAACTCAGAATCGTCCTTGGCCGAGGGCGATACCGCCACGGCCATAGAGGGTCTGTTCGTGACGAGCGGTATGCCGTTGCGATCCAGGATGCGACCTCGTTGCGCATCAAGTGTGTACTCGCGAATGCGGTTGTTCTCAGCCAACGCCGCGTATTCGTCGCCGGACAGGACCTGCATGCTCCACAGCCGAATCGCCAGGGTGCCCAGAACCAAGAGAACGATCAAGCCCAAGGCTCCGAATCGTGGTTTCAGTTGTTGACCGAATGTGGACATGGCGTTCGAGGGTTCCCATCGGGATGCATTGGCCGGAGCTACCGTCAGCCCAGGCGACTGAAGGTGGTCATTTGACGGTCACGACGCAAGAAACGAGCCAGCCACGGGTAGACCAGGATGGCAAGGACCGCATTGTACACGGCACCGGGCACCATCACGTGCGTGAATGTCTGCCAGAAGGTGCCACCGGCTCCCAGAACCGACAGCACCACGCCGTAGGCCACCTCGGCCGAAAGACTGGTGATGAAGAGCACGGACAGTGGCAGTCGCCATCCTTCGGCGAACATCTGCGCATGCAGGGCGCCTGCAATGAAGCCTGCCACCGCAAGGACAAGCGCACCGGGGCCGACAGGTGCTGTACCCAACAGATCGAACAGGAGCCCCGCGAAGAAACCACTCGTGGCTCCCGCTGCCGGACCCTCCACAAATGCAAGGGTAACGACTACGAGCAGGAACATGTTCGGGACAACGCCGCCGATCGCGATATGAGGAGCGATCGCGACTTGTAGCACCATTGCGACCAGGATCGCAGCTGTTGTTGGAGGCGTCCTTCTCACTCGCCTGCTCCCAACTCGGGTATTGTACCCGCACCTATCAGAACAACGACTTCCTCGATACCACGAAGGGACGCGGCCGGCTGCACGTATATGCTCTGAAAGAGATCGTTGTCCGCCGCCTGTACATCAGAGACCTCGCCAACCAGCAGCCCCTTGGGGTAGACACCGCCGAGTCCCGAAGTGAGCACGACATCACCAGCGGTCACCGTGGTGTCGATGCTGATGAACTCCAGAACAAGACGTCCATCGATGGTGCCACTGACGATACCCTCGACTCGACTACTCTGCAGAAGTGCGGCCACTCCCGATCTCTGATCGGCCAGAAGCCTGACCGTGGCGCTTCGCGCCGTGACAAGAACGGTTTGACCCAGAAGACCGTTCGACCCGAGCACGGGCATACCTATGTCCAAACCGTCATCCGTGCCACGATCGACAATGAACGAATGCTCCCACGAGGTGCTGGGACGCCCGATCACATGTGCCCCGACCGCCTCCAATTCGCGAGCCTGAACGAAGCCGATGAGGTCCTTCAGTCGCTCGTTCTCCTGTCGCGCTTCTTCGAGTTCTGCGACCGTCCTTCGAAGCTCAGCGTTCTGCGCGCTCAGGGCTTCAAGCTCCTCGCGTCGCACACCGAATCCCGAGAACCAGTTGACCGTCGCTCGAAATGGACGTGTGACAACCTCGCCGCCTTGAGCCACTGGAGCAGTAACAGCTTTCACTCCTTGGCGAAGAGAATGAACTGGACCCGTATCGGCCTCGCGATAGTAGACAGTCGTGATTATGAGGGCCATGACGACCAGGGCGGCGAGTAGCGCGGAACTACCCGTCGATTTGTCACGCTCGGGGAGCTTCATCGAGCCTCCGCCTCACAACTATCGTGCGCCAGTGAGGACCTTCTTGAGGGCATCGATCTCCTCGAGGGCCAGCGCGGAACCGTCGACAACGTTAGTCAGTGCATTCTCTGAGACATGGACCGGCATGCCGGTCTCATGACGGATGCGGTCGTCGAGACCCTTCAGAAGGGCCCCACCTCCTGTGAGCACGATGCCGTACTCCATGAGATCGCTCGCCAGTTCAGGCGGTGTCTGCTCCAGTGTTCCCTTCACCGCCCAGACTATTGCCGCTATGGGCTCCTCGAGAGCCTCACGGATCTCCTCGGACTCCATGGTCACCGTGCGCGGCAGGCCGGAATGAAGATCGCGCCCTCTGATCTCAACATCCAGCTCTTCGAGCAACGGCCATGCGGATCCGATCTCGAACTTCATCTCCTCGGCTGTCCGCTCACCGATGAGAACGTTGTAGGCACGCTTCACGTGGGCGATGATCGCCTCGTCGAACTCATCGCCGGCGATGCGGATGGACTGCGCCACGACTACGCCACCCAAGGAGATGACAGCTACCTCGGTGGTACCTCCGCCGATATCGACGACCATGTTGCCCGTAGGCTCCTGTATCGGAAGTCCTGCCCCGATCGCAGCAGCCATCGGCTCCTCGATCAGGAAGGCCTGGCGAGCTCCCGCTTGCATCGTGGCCTCGAAAACAGCGCGCTTCTCGACCTCGGTGACACCCGAGGGGACGCAGACGACCACTCTGGGCTTGGGCTGCCATGGGAAGCGCTTCACGCGCGTCTTGTTGATGAAGTAGCGCAACATTGCCTCGGTGACCTCGAAGTCAGCGATGACTCCGTCCTTGAGCGGACGGATCGCAACGATGCTTCCCGGGGTACGCCCGAGCATCCGTTTGGCCTCCGTGCCGACAGCCAGAACGCGCTTGGAGTCCCTCTCAACCGCAACGACGGAGGGCTCTATGAGAACGATCCCCCGACCGCGAACAGACACAAGCGTATTCGCTGTGCCGAGGTCGACGGCCATATCCCCGCCCCAGGAGTTGAAGAACATATCGATGAGCGACAACTCGTGTATCTCCTTCCGACCACGGATACTGCTCCGTGGAATCCGGACAAGTGTAGCACAGCAAATGAGCGCGTTGCTGCTTCGTTGATTGGAAGATACGCAGGTAGGAGTACCCGTATGGCGAATCCCATATGTCTACATCACACCCATATCCCGGAGACTGGAGTACTCACCTCCGTCGCCTATGACAACGTGGTCCAGAAGCTCTATGCCTAGCACGTCGCCTGCCTTGACCAATCGACGTGTCAGCTGGATGTCCGCGCCCGATGGAGTCGGGTCGCCACTTGGGTGATTGTGGACGACAACGAGCGAAGCCGCCGACACTCTGATCGCGTCCTTGAACAGCTCGCGTGGATGTACGATCGATGCATTCAGACTACCGACGGATACCTCGGCAGCACGCAACAGCTGGTTCTTGGTATTGAGCGCCAGTGCCCAGAAGTGCTCGCGATCCCTGCCGCGCATCTGAGCGCCGCACAGGTCCACAACGTCCTCGGGTGTGGAGACGACGGGACGGGTTCCACCACGCCACGCCGACGCTCGCCTGGAGAGTTCAAGGCACGCGAGCATGCGTGCAGCACCTGCTCTACCAACTCCTGGCAGCTCAACCAGCTCCTCAGCACTGACGCGCCAGAAAGCATCCGGTACCGGATGAGACTTGAGAATCGCAGGTCCACACTCACGTCCAACGAGAACGCTGAGCAGATCCGCGTCTGGCACCTGCTCCGAGTAACCGGACAACAGCATATCGCGCGGGCTCCCCGCGCAGTTGATCGGGCGTGGCGCCATGGCGCCCACCTCCTACCTCGCGACTGACAGTGCGGGTTGGGGAAGTCGGGAGAGAAGGAGATGTGCAGTGAATCCGATTGCAAGCCCAGTGAAGCACGCCATGCCCAGAGAGTACGGCATCATGAGCAGCGGAGCAGCAGAACCGATGACCGCTACAGCCGCGACCAACTGCGCAACAGTGTGGCCGGCGGCGCCACCCAGGGAGAGTCCTACGACCGAGTAGCGCTCGCCCTGAGCGGAGAGCCGCCACATCACAAGCCATGCCACCAGCGCACCGGACATTGAGAGCACGAAGGGTGGTCCGCCGAGCATGCCGGTAGCCAGCCCGACAACAAGGACGCGGCCCAGGGAGACGAACAGGGCCCGACCGGGGCCAAGGAACACCAGCGCCAGGAGTACCGCAAGATTCGCAAGACCTATCTTTGCTCCCGGCACGGGCAGCGGCGGCATGTACATTGCCTCAACAAGGCCGAGAACACTTGCCAACGCCAGGAACATGGCGGTCATTGCCGTGGCGCGAGAGCGAAGATGATCAGCGCGATACTGCATCGACATCGCCACTCCTCCCTGCCGAGAGCATCGCGGTCACGCCCTGTGGGGCACAAACCACCGGATGACCGACAGACACAAGGCCGGTTCTCACGCAGATGTGATCAGCGCAATCGGAGTCGATGCAACGCAGGCCTTCGTCGGACACCCGGAACGTCACGACACCGGTTCGACCTTCGATAACATAGGTCGCGGGTTCGTCCAGATCGACAGTTGTCGTGCCTGAAGGCGAGGAGATGATAGCGGTTCCGTCGCTGTATCCGGCGGCGATGTTCATGGCTGGAACAGCTGTCAGGGTGGCGATCACCAGAATCACCAACAGCCCGACGTCCCCGCGTGTCAGAACCTTACGCATCTTCCCGATCCTGATCGCGAGTGGGCGAGAAGCCATCGACTTTGTCGGCTCGTCCGTCCAGTTCAGTCGCCGGAGCAATGGCCATTCGACCCGTCAGATCGATGCACTCCTGCGGACAGACCTCGACGCACACACCACAGCCGGTGCACTTCTCATAGTCGATGACGGCCATGAGATCGATCACGTGGATCGCGTCGCTGGGGCACGCCTTCTCACATTTCTTGCACGCTATGCAGCACATGGAACAGTAGTCCTTGCGAGCTCGCGGACGGTCATGTGAGTTGCAGCGAACCACAACAGCACCTTCCTCGGGGACCATGGCGAGAAGTCCCTGCTCACCACGAGGGCACTCCTGGATGCAGACTCCGCACCCAGTGCACAGGTCCAGGTCGATCACCGGGAGACCGCGTGAATCCACTGTCATTGCGTCGAACGGACATGCGCGCGCGCAGTCTCCGTAGCCGAAACAGCCCGCCGGGCACAGGAGATCTCCACCCGCAAGACGGGCGACCGCATTGCATGAGAGCAGTCCGGAGTAGTCATACCGCCTGGTCGCTGCACGACCCCCACCGCAGTGCCGCACAGACACGACCGCGGCCACCTCGCACTTTTCCAAACCCATGGAATCTGCAACCGCGTCGGCCACGGGCTGTCCGCCCGCAACACAACATGTCACCGGGATATTCTCAGCGACTATCTCGACAGCCGCAGAGAAGCACGATGGATTCCCACAGGCTCCACAGTTGGACCCCGGCAGTGCCGCTATTACGCTCTCAACACGCGGGTCGACGTCGACATGGAACCGTCGGGCAGCGCCTGCCAACATGGCAGCAGCAACTAGACCGATTACCGAAAGGGCCGCAGTGGCCTTTATCATTAGCGTGATGTCCACAGTCACTCCCTACAGCCCGAACCAAGAGCCGAGACCGATGTAACTGAGCGACAGAAGACCGGCCGTGATGAACGCCATTGGGGTGCCCTTCATGGCCGCAGGTACAGGTGCGACCTCGAGTCTGTCTCGCAGAGCAGCGAAACTCATGAGGGCGAACCCGAAACCGAGTGCCACGCCAACCGTGTATACGAGCGTTTCACCGAAACCAAAGCCGTACGCCATGTTCATCTTGAAGAATCCCGGCTTCACGGCCTCTGTCGCTGTAGCTAGAACCGCGCAGTTGGTCGTGATCAGCGGCAGGAAGATGCCCAGTGAACGGTATAGGCCCGGGCTCGCCTTCTTGAGATACATCTCGACGAACTGAACCAGTGCCGCGATGACCAGAATGAACGCCGGAATGTAGAGGAACTCACCCACGCCCAGAGGCACGAGCAGCACGTTGTAGAACACCCAAGTCGCGGACGAGGCGAGTGTCATGACGAACACCACCGCCCCGGCCATTCCCAGTGAGGTCTCCATGGAACTGGACACGCCGAAGAAAGGACACAGGCCGATGAATCGAGTCAGCAGGATGTTGTTGACGAGCGCGCCGCCAATGAGGAGTAGAGCGAAATGCTGGAACGTGCCCATCAGGAACGCCCTCCTTCCTCGATCGTGCAGTGCTGAGATGTCTGAACCTTGCGAGCGCCCATACGACGATTGAGAGCTATCGTGCCAGCGACCATGAACCCGAAGATGATGAAGGCGCCGGGGAATAGAAGGATGATGTTGGGAGCTTGATACCAAGACGGGAACCCAATGAGCCTGGTACCCAGGAACACGATCTCACCGCTGCCGAACAGCTCACGAATCGATGCCAAGAGAATGATCACGACGCTGAAGCCGACGCCCATTCCCAGTCCGTCGGCGATAGCGAGGCGTATCGGCTTGTGATAAGAGAATGCTTCGGCACGCCCTAGGATGATGCAGTTGACCACGATCAGGGGAATCCATACTCCGAGGAAATCATAGACCGTCGGAAGGAACGCCTTCATCATCAGGTCGACCACCGTCACGAACGACGCAATGATCACAATGAACACGGGGATGCGAACCTTCTCCGGCACCACATGTCGTAGCGCCGAGACAAGAATCGCCGACATGGTCAGCACGAAGATGACCGCGAGACCCATGAAGAACGCGCCCTCGAACTTCGTTGAAACGGCGAGGGTTGCGCATAGACCGATCATGAGCACCGTCAGAGGGTTGTCGATCGACAAGCCCCTCTTGAACACCGATATCCACTCACTCATCGAGAGCACCCCCTTCCTGAAGCGCCGACAGTACCTCTGCGTAGACATGTCCTGCGGCCAACACGCCCTTGCGAACACCGTTCGAAGACTTGGTGGCGCCTATCACTGCATCGTAGCCCTTGGCTGCGACATCGATATCAAGACCGTCCCACCCACCGAACTGTGTCATGAACTCCTGGGACTCGAGAACCTTGCTTCCCAGTCCGGGTGTTTCGGAGTGCGTGATGATACTGACACCAGTGACTTGCCCATCTCTATCCAAACCCACAACCATGCGGATCGGGCCGCCGTACCCACGTGCCGCGACACGCACTCCCCAACCCACGAGATCGCCCGAGTCGCTCTCGGCACGATAGATCGCTCCGATGTCGGCCTCTCCTGCCGCGTCTTGCGCAGACTCAAGAGAATCCTCGACCGCAATGAACTCACTCGCCTCCGACAACACCTCTTCGAGCGACGCTACCTCAGCGGCGAGCTCCTGCTCCTCGATCCGATCCTTCGTCAGATCGTATGTGATCGAGAGAGCTGACGCCGCTACTGCGCAGGTGAGCACCACAGCCATGACCATCTGTCCAGATGTGGCATTGGCCCTATCCACGGCGCTTCTCCCATCCAAAGGTCCGAGGCGTGAAAGCCCGGTCGATCAGAGGAGACAGACCGTTCATGAACAGAATCGCAAAAGTGGTCGACTCAGGCATCGGCCCGTAGAAACGACCGACGACATTGAACAGCCCGCATCCGACTCCGAACACGAATCGACCCCAGCGCGTCATCGGCGAAGTCACGTAGTCTGTCGCCATGAAGAACGCGCCAAGCAGCACGCCGCCAGCGAGAACGTTGAACAAGGGATCAGAACCGAACGCCCAAGAGAGTGCGGCGACCGTGCCAATGTAGCCCGCGGGGATACGCCAGTCGATGATGCCGCGAACGATCAGCAGCAATCCACCAGCTATCAACAGTGCAGCCGACACTTCGCCCAGACAGCCCTGCAGATTACGGAACAGCAGTGGCTGATACTGCGCGGCCAGATCGTAGCCATAGGCTCCATCGGCAGCTCTATCAGCCGCCGCTATCGCAAGGCGTGTTGCACCATTGATCGCATCGAGCGAATCAGAACCGGCCACCGACAGGCCGCGGAACCAACCACCCGCCACCTTCTGCTGCGCCAGCACGCCAACCCAGGAGATGGCCACGAACGCGCGACCGACCAGTGCGGGATTGAAGAGGTTCCAGCCCAATCCACCAAAGAGCATCTTGGCCAGACCGATCGCCACGATTCCGGCGGCCAAAGCCATCCATCCGGGAGTTCGTGGAGGCAACGCCATCGCCAACAGCAGCCCTGTCACCAGCGCGCTGCCGTCTTTGAGGGTCTGCGGGCGACCAGCGATCCGATTCCAAATGGCCTCGGTCCCCATCGCGGATCCAATGCACCACGCGAACAGTGGGATTGCCAGGAATGGCTCCCCCGCCGCGCGGTTAACGAAGTCCTTCTGCACAACAGCCCTGATCGCAGCGGGAGCGAGCGATGCAACGACCCATAGCATGTTGT
>JAQIBK010000040.1 GCA_027859125.1 Actinomycetota bacterium
GCCGACGCCTGGATGGTCTACGCCCTGCGTCCTGGAGTCCTCGGCTCCGTTGCGGGCCGCGTCCGCTGCGCCGACGCACTCGACCGACCGGAGTACTGGCAGGAGTAGGGGGTGGGTTCAGGGCAAGCTCCCGGTAAGCGGCATGCGCTTCACTGGTGCAGGACCGATCCGACGGGTGGAATGGGCGGACAAGGGTGCGGTGCACCGGAGGTCAGGAGTCACCTCAGCCGGCGACGCAGCCGCGGGGTGCCCGGGAGCCGCGGCTCCTCGACAAGATGTCCAAGGCGTTGCGGTCTCGGCACTACAGTCCCCGCACCGAGAAGGCGTACCGGCGCTGGGTCGAGCGATTCATCTACTTCCATGACGTGCGGCATCCGGCGGAGATGGGCGAGCCCGAGATCAACGAGTTCCTCACGCACCTCGCGGTCGACCTCAAGGTGGGGGCGTCGACGCAGAACCAGGCGCTCTCGGCGATCCTCTTCTTGTACCGGCACGTGCTCGGCCGGGAGGTCGGCGACCTCGGGAAGGTGATCCGCGCACGGCGCACCGAACGGCTGCCGGTGGTGCTCACGCCGGACGAGGTGCGTGACCTGTTCGACGCCATGCGTGCGAACGGCTGCGTGGACGATGTGGTGCTCGCGGCGTCGCTCATGTACGGGAGCGGACTGCGGCTCATGGAGTGTCTGCGACTGCGGGTCCAGGATGTGGATCTCTCTCGCGGAGAACTCACGGTCCGGCGCGGCAAGGGCGACAAGGATCGGCTCACGATGCTGCCGGCGAGACTGACCGAGCCGATGGGCGAGCAGCTCCAACGGGCGAGGCTCATCCACGAGAGGGACTCGAGCGCCGGGTGGGGTCGCGTGCCGCTTCCTGACGCGCTCGAGCGGAAGTACCCGAGCGCCTCGTCGGAGTGGTGCTGGCAATGGGTGTTCCCGCAGCGAGGCCGTTGGCGGAACATCCGGACCGGCGAGGAAGGCAGACACCACATCCACCCCACGATCATCCAGCGAGCCGTGCGCTCCGGCGCGCAGCGGGCCGGCATCGACAAGCATGTGACGCCGCACACGCTGCGCCACTCGTTCGCGACGCACCTGCTCGAGAGCGGCTACGACATCCGCACGATCCAGGAGCTGCTTGGGCACAAGAGCGTGAGCACGACCATGATCTACACACACGTGCTCAACAAGGGAGGGCAGGGCGTGCGGAGCCCCCTGGACCGGCTGTAGCGGGCGGTGGCGGGACGGGACTGCTTATGCAGACTGGAGAACCATGCGGAGCGCCAGGCCGAGCCGCAAGGTTGTAGAATCATCCAGAAGGAGCGAGTCTGCACATGTAGGGCTGTGCAGACTGCAGAATCACAGTTAGGCACAGCTAGGAGGGCCACCGTGACCGAGTCCGGCTTCAATCCCGCGCTTGCGGATCAGGCGCGCGAGGCGCTCGGCGAAGCGCGCGATGCCATCGCGAGCTATGTCGAAGAGCAGGGAACTGAGCCGGCCGCTTCGTCTTCCGCGATGGCCGCGGTCGAAGCACACAGCCAACCGGACGTCGTGCGAGCTGTATGGACGCAATCCAGCGTGCTGATCGAAGTGGCTGCGGATCAGTTGACGGCCTTCCTGAAGACGGTAACGCCACCTGTGGAAACAATCGCTCCATGGACCGCAACGCGCTCGGCCCTCGAGGCGGGCGCAATCGCGAGTTGGCTGCTCCAAACAGAGATCGATGACGGCGAGCGGGTGGCGAGGGGTCTCGCACTGCGCTTCGATGGGCTGGACCTGCAGGTAAAGGCAATGCGCGCTGCGAGTTCTCGCGAACTCGATGACGGAATTGCCCGGCGCCAGTACGTGGTGGACTTGGCGGCCAGCCTGGGATATGCGGCCGTGATTAGTGGGGGAACGCGGACCGCCGGAGCTGGTATGCGAATGCCGTCTGTGACTGAACTGACCTCGTCCATCTCAGAAGAAGCGACCTACCGCGTCCTTTCAGCTGTCGCGCACGGTCATCAGTGGGCGCTCCAACAAGTCTCATTCGAAATCACGGACAACCCCTCGGATGCAACGGGCACCACGCGAGCCCTTCGGAAACAACTGCGTCCGGAAGCCGTGATCTACTTGGCCTTGATTGTGTTCAAGTCGCTCTCGTGGCCCGTCTGGCTCCGGACCACCTACTTCGGCTGGGATCAAGGAACGCTTCGCGCCGTGCTTGGGGCGGCAGCTGACAACCTGCCCGCGCCAGACCGCTATCGCATTTGGGATGGGGCATCTGACTAGGGCTCGGCATGC